>NZ_JBHXAS010000030.1:0-47897 GCF_042727425.1 Peribacillus sp. NPDC060253 | reverse complement strand
ATAAACTGAAGCTAAAGGTCAACTACGAGAAGTCGAAGTATGATCGTCCTTGGAACAGAACGTTTCTCGGCTTTAGTTTCATGATGTCAGAGAAGAACCTGAAGGTTCGACTGGCTAAACAAACGGTGAAGAAAGTAAAGAAACGAATCAGGGAAATGACCTCGAGAAAATTACCGATACCCATGGAACTCCGAATAAATAAGTTAAAGCAATACCTTAGAGGGTGGATGGGGTATTTCGCACTCATTGATACTCCGAACGTATTGAAGAATTTAGATTCATGGATTCGAAGAAGACTCAGGATGTGTCTATGGAAACAATGGAAGTTGCCAAGAACCAGAGTGAGAAAACTCAAAGGACTAGGCGTCCCATTTGGAAAAGCATATGAATGGGGAAATAGCAGAAAGGGTTATTGGCGCATTGCGCATAGCCCTATTCTAGACAAAACCCTTAATAATGCTTATTGGCAACATCAAGGGTTAGAAAATCTATATGAACGATATACAAAACTGCGTCAGACTTAAACTGAACCGCCGTATACCGAACGGTACGTACGGTGGTGTGAGAGGTCGGAGGCTAGGCGCCTCCTCCTACTCGATTTTTTCCGGACCCTAAATTAGTTTTCTGCCAATATATTTGAGTGGGTGGGGAGTGATGAGTATGCAAGACTCCTTTCTTACAAGACCAGTGTTTTACATTCTCTTTCAAATTCAATTATGTTAATATTAGAAGTTGCAACAGCAACATTTGAAGCGATATTTAAAAGAGAGTCCATCATAGATACAAAACATGGAAGGTGAAACCATGATTTATTTTGACAATAGCGCAACAACAAAACCATATCCCGAAGTAATCGAATCGTTCGTAAAGGTTTCTTCGGATTATTTTGGCAACCCTTCTTCACTGCACGGACTTGGCGTACAATCCGAAAAGCTTCTTTCTGCTGCGAGAAAGCAGATCGCAGATTTATTAAAGGTGAAGAGCTCGGAAATATATTTCACATCCGGAGGAACGGAAGGGAATAATCTTGCCATTAAAGGAGCCGCCCATTCTCAGGGAAATCGGGGCAAACACATCATCACGACAGCGATTGAACATCCTTCCGTTGAAGATGCATGCGAATCATTGACGAAAATGGGTTATGAAATCACATATCTGCCTGTTAACGAATTTGGGCAAATTGAATTAACTGATCTTAAGAATGCAATGAGGGAAGATACCGTTTTAGTGTCCGTCATGCATGTTAATAATGAGGTTGGCTCCATACAACCAGTAGTTGAAATAGGAAAAGTGTTAAAGCAATATCCACACGTGCTCTTTCATGTAGATAATGTGCAGGGGGCAGGCAAAGTTTCATTATCATTACGTGATGCAAATGTGGATTTATGTACAATTTCAGGACACAAGGTACACGGCTTGAAAGGGACAGGCATCCTTTATATTCGTGAAGGCGTTCGGATCGATCCGCTATTCCACGGTGGAAATCAAGAAACGAAACTCAGAAGCGGCACCGAAAATGTCGCGGGAATCGTCTCTCTTTCGAAAGCTTTTCGTATTAGTATGAACAATCAATTGCTGTATCATGATAAGCTGCAGCAAATCAAACAATATTTATATAAAGGGTTGAACGAAATGGACGGGGTGATGGTTAACACTCCTGAGGAAGGTGCAGCCCATATTTTGAATTTTTCCGTTCCGGGACTCAAATCAGAGGTATTGCTGCATGCTCTTGAATCGGATGGAATATATGTTTCGACGACAAGTGCATGTTCTTCGAAAAAAAGGACGGTAAGCAAAACGGTGGATGCGATGTTCCATAATCAAGCCCGTTCCGAGAGTGTCATCCGGATCAGTACTACCTATGGGAATGAGATGGAAGAAGCGAAGCAAGTTCTGGCGGCGATACAGAAAATAGTCGCTAAATTAGAAAAAATAATGAGGGTTGCTAAATGAAATTCGATCATATAATTATTCGTTATGGAGAGATCTCCACGAAAAAAAGAAACCGCAAAGGCTTTGTTGACAAAATGAAGGCACATATCCGCTGGAGTTTAAAGGATATTGAAGGCGTAGTCCTTACAGCCAACCGGGAGCGGATGTACGTTCTTTTGAATGGGGTGGATCATAAGCCTGTCATAGACCGATTGAAAGGTATTTTTGGGATTCAGTCTTTAAGCCCTGCGATAAAAATCGAGCGTGATTTAGAAGTGATGAAAACGGCAGCGTTATATTACCTTAATCACACGCTTGAAGATGTAAGCACGTTTAAAATCACGACAAAACGCGCGGATAAGGATTTCCCATATAATACCGATGAAATTAACAGGGCACTCGGCGGTCATTTGCTTCGAAATACGGAAGATTTAAAAGTGGATGTAAAGAACCCGGATTTGAACCTGTTGGTTGAAGTGAGACGCGAAGCCGTGTATTTGACGGGTGAAATCATCCAGGGGGCAGGCGGGCTTCCATTCGGATCGAGCGGAAAGGCAATGCTGATGCTTTCTGGCGGGATTGATAGCCCTGTTGCGGGGTTCCTTTCAATGAAACGCGGATTGGACGTAGAAGCGATCCATTTTTACAGCCCTCCCTTCACAAGTGAGCGTTCTCGTCAAAAGGTCATTGATCTGGCGGGCAAGCTTGCTGAAATAAATGGAAGCATGAAAGTGCATATTGTTCCATTTACGGAAATTCAATTACTGATTCAAAAACAGATTCCGGAAAACTACTCCATGACGACAACTCGTCGTTTGATGATGAGAGTCGCCGATCGAATCCGTGAAAAAGAAGAAGCGATGGCACTCATTACAGGCGAAAGCCTTGGGCAGGTAGCGAGCCAGACGATGAGCAGCATGTTTGCCATCAATGAAGTGACGAATACACCGATCCTGCGTCCATTGATCACCATGGATAAAACGGAAATCATCAAAATTGCCAGAGAGCTTGATACTTTTGAAATATCCAATCTGCCGTACGAAGATTGTTGTACGGTCTTTACGCCGGCAAGCCCAAAAACGAAACCGAAACGTGAAAAAGTCAATTTCTATGAAAGCTTCGTCGACTTTGAATCATTGATTGAAAAAGCGGTTTCCGATACCGAAATATTGACGGTTAGACCGGGACATACATTCAATAAAGATGAGGCTATGGATGACTTATTTTAATTCCTGTAATTACCAATAAAATTTTGCGAATGAAGCCATGTGTTTTAACACATTCTATAATCACAAGGAGGTGAAAAACACATGGCAAACAACAACAGCTCAAACGAATTATTGGTACCTGGAGTAGAACAAGCTCTACAACAAATGAAATACGAAATTGCAACAGAATTCGGCGTACAACTTGGTGCCGATACAACATCTCGCGCTAACGGTTCAGTTGGTGGAGAAATCACAAAACGCCTTGTTCAAATGGCTGAACAACAATTAGGCGGAGGATTTAACCGTTAATTTAATAAATATGGCTACAGAGAGCAGGTTTATAACCTGCTCTCTTTATTTATTTGTAAAAATACATAGAAATATTAGAGAAGTATCTTGTATAATGAGTAGGTACTAAGAGTTCATAATTGGAGGGGAAGAAAATGAAGCGTGAAGATTTATTAGCTCCGGAACATTACAACTTAGTGAGTGAAATGGAACGTTTTGCAAAAAATCCAGAAAAGGTTGCGGTACTTTGGGAGAACGAATCCGGAGATAAAAAGCAACTTACATATGAAAATTTATTAAAAAGTGCAAATAAAATCGGAAATGCCTTCAAGAAAAAAGGACTGGGAAAAGGGGATACGGTCCTGATCATCATTCCTCGTCTAGTGGAAGCTTATCAGGTTTATTTAGCCGCATTGAAAATAGGCATGATTGTCATTCCATGCTCCGAGATGCTTCGGGCAAAGGACTTGCAGTATCGTATTAATCACGGTGATGTTAAAGGGATAATCAGTTATCATGAATATACACATGAATTGGATGAAGTAGAGGGGGCGGCAAGCCTTCTGAAATTCTCGATCGGAAAACGAATGGAAAATTGGCTTGATTTGAATGAGCTTGCCGATGCGGAATCGGATCAGCTGTCCATGGCCGCCACGAAGAGTGAGGATATGGCATTCTTATCTTATACTTCCGGAACGACAGGAAACCCAAAAGGGGTCGTCCATACACATGGCTGGGCTTATGCCCATTTGAAAACGTCTGCTGCAAACTGGCTGGGCATCAGTGAAGGGGATGTGGTTTGGGCAACGGCAGGTCCGGGGTGGCAAAAGTGGATCTGGAGTCCGTTCTTGGCTGTTCTTGGAACGGGAGCAACCGGTCTTGCCTATCATGGGAAGTTCGAGGCCAAGAAATATCTTCAGCTTCTGCAGGATTATAAAGTGAATGCGTTATGCTGTACACCAACCGAGTACCGATTGATGGCCAAGGTGGATAACCTTGATGACTATGATTTATCCCATCTTCATAGTGCTGTATCAGCGGGCGAGCCATTAAATCAAAAAGTGTTCGAGGTGTTTAAAAATCATTTCCATATCGAAGTCCGCGATGGATATGGACAAACCGAAAATACCCTTTTGGTAGGTGTCACAAAAGGCATGGCAATTAAGCTGGGCTCCATGGGCAAACCGACTCCAGGCAACCATGTTGAAATCATTGATGATTCCGGCAATCCTTGCTCTCCTGGTGTAGTGGGGGACATTGCCGTGCACGTCGATACGCCTGCTCTCTTTAAAGAATACTTTAAAGATCCCGAGCGGACATCGAAGCAATTCCGCGGTGATTATTATGTCACCGGCGATCAGGCGAAAAAGGATGAAGATGGTTATTTCTGGTTTGAAGGTCGTTCTGATGATATCATCATCAGCTCAGGGTATACCATTGGACCGTTTGAAGTGGAAGATGCACTCGTTAAGCATCCATATGTGAAAGAGTGTGCCGTTATAGCCAGCCCTGATGAAATAAGGGGGAATGTGGTTAAGGCGTATGTTGTCTTAATGGATGATATCGATCCATCAAGCCAGGACTTGATCAAGACCCTCCAATTGCACGTAAAAGAATTGACGGCTCCATATAAATATCCAAGGAAAATAGAATTTTTAGAAGAGCTTCCCAAAACAACATCCGGTAAAATCAAACGGGTGGATTTACGGAAAAGGGAAGAAGCACTCCTTAACAATTGATCGAAAGCATTACCGTCAGCCCCCAAGGCTGGCGTTTTTTTATATAACAAGGGGCTTGCATAAAAGCATAAATATGTGAATTCGTGATATGAGATGGTACACTTACTGCATATCTGTACAGTAACAATCATTTAATAAGGAGTGTAAAGCCAGAATGGGAACGTTATGGTTCAATGGGTCGATTTATACGATGATTAAAGAAAACGATCGAGTGGAGGCAGTCTTCACTGAAAAGGGGGTAATTGTCGATACCGGCAGCCCTGACTATTTAAAAAATGAATATGCAGGCAATATTTCCAGGGAAATCGACTTAAAAGGACAAACGATGCTGCCTGGGTTAGTGGATAGTCACCTCCATTTGGTCGGGCATGGTGAACGATTGCTTCGTCTAGACCTCTCTTTGATGGATAGCAGGGAGTCCATATTGAGTTCCTTGAAAGAAAGATGCGCAATGACACCGGCTGGAAAGTGGATTGTCGCTGAGGGTTGGAATGAAAACGAATGGCCTAGTCCTGAATTGATATTGCGTGATGAGCTTGATGCGATATCGACAGAGCATCCCATCGTATTGAAAAGAATATGCCGTCATGCCTTGGTGGTTAATTCTTGCGCCCTTAAAGAAGCTAATATTAAAGAGGATACGAAAGAACCGCCAGGCGGGGTTATCTGCCGTTATCCTGATGGAAGGTTAAATGGTTTATTTAAGGAGAACCAGGCGCAGAACCTTATTTTAGACAGCCTACCCGGCATTGACCAGGAGTATATCGAAAACGCGCTTACAGAGGCGATACAGGACGCCTATAAGGTAGGATTGACTGGCGGGCATACAGAAGACCTCCATTATTACAATGGCTTCATGCCGACTTATCAGGCGTTTAAATCTGTCATCGAGGACCGGAATATGGTCTTTCGCGCCAATTTACTCGTCCATCATGGAGCGTTTGAAGAGATGCTGGCAGCAGGCGGTCGTTATCAAGAAGGTACGCGATATATCAAATTCGACAGCATGAAGATATTTACTGACGGCTCCTTAGGAGGCCATACAGCCCTGTTGAGCGAACCATATGTAGATCAAAAAGATACGAATGGCGTGGCGATATTCACCGAAATGGAACTTCAGGAATGGGTGCAAAAAGCAAGGCAGGTTGGAATGCCGATTGCTGTCCATGCCATTGGTGATCTTGCTTTTGAATATGTCTTGAATGCAATGGAAGCTCTCCCTCCAAAAGAGGGACTGAGGGATCGGCTCATCCATGCACAAATTGTCCGGCCGGAACTGTTGGAGCGCGCGGCAAAACTACCAGTCATCTTTGATATCCAACCAGGTTTCGTACCTTCCGATTTTCCGTGGGTGGAAGAAAAGGTTCCGGCAAATCTATTGGAATCCTCCTACGCCTGGAAAACATATTTGAATATGGGAATTATTTGTGCGGGAGGATCAGATGCTCCGATTGAGCCGTTAAATCCAATTTTGGGCATTCATGCTGCCGTCACAAGGACGAAAATCAACAGTGAGGATGGCCATGTATATGGCTTGGATGAAAGACTTTCCGTATATGAGGCATTCGCACTTTATACAAAAGGGAGTGCCGCAGCAATAGGTCAAGAAAAACGTCGTGGTCAGATCATTAAAGGGCATGATGCGGATTTTACCATTTTTGATCTTGATGTCTTTGCAGTTGAGCCAGATGATCTGCTAAAAGCTGAGGCGGTCATGACAATCATTGATGACAGAATCGTGTATGATAAAAAATAACAATTGCAAAAAAAGAAATGGGTATGCAAAATAGTTAGATGGATTTCGATAAAGGAATGTAATTAGAAAGAAGGCAGGTTATGAAAGTGGATGAACAAAAAGAAGGGGCAATTTATGCCGCCCTTTCTTATATGATGTGGGGAGTTGTTCCGATTTACTGGAAGTTTCTTCAGGGAGTCGGTGCAACAGAGATTTTAGCGCAGAGGGTATTATGGTCTTTCGTCTTCATGCTGGTTTTATTGATGTTCATGAAAAAATGGCAATCCTTCGTGGATTATGTCAAAAACATATTGGGAAATCCCAAACTCTTTGCGGCATTACTTACGGCTTCGCTGCTCGTTACAGCCAATTGGGGAGTGTTCATCTGGGCCGTTAATTCAGGACGAATCCTTGACACGAGCCTAGGTTATTATATCAATCCGCTAGTCAGTGTATTATTGGGAGTGATTGTCTTAAAAGAAAAATTGAGCGGAGCCCAGATCTTGTCGTTCCTGCTTGCGGGGATCGGAGTCTTGATCCTTGGCATTCATTTCGGCACCATTCCTTGGGTCTCTCTCGTCTTGGCCATGACCTTTGGATTATATGGTTTGGCAAAAAAAATGATCAAGGCCGAATCAGCGATAGGGCTGACGCTCGAAACGATGATGGTAACGCCTCTTGCCCTGGGTTACCTCATATATTTGATGACGCAATCAGACATGCAATTCTTTACGGCGGGAAGCACAGGCTTGCTGTTGGTCGGCGGTGGGATTGTCACGGCTTTACCTCTTTTATATTTTGCGAAGGGGGCGGAGAAAATCCCGCTATCGATGCTTGGCATTTTTCAGTATATCGCTCCGACCTTATCCTTATTTATCGGTGTATTTGTTTATCATGAGAGCTTTACCAAAGCACATCTTTTAGCCTTTTTGTTCATATGGTCAGCCTTGGCCGTTTATACGCTATCCATTACAAAATGGGGGCAGGCAAGTGCCCGCAGGTTTAAAGGTAAAAGGAATATTGGTGCGTGAATAAGAAAAAATGCTTGGCGGATCTATCCGCCAAGCAATTTTTTTATGACGAAATTCAAAGAAAACGGGTTTACATTACGTAAACTGCCAGGGTCATGAAAGGTAAAGCGTTTGACCTATTTCAGATACAATCAAATCGGAGAGGCTACTGGGACTGTGCACGGGGGTTACTCGGGGGATATTGGTTTGGAATGGACGATAGTAGGAACTATCCAAGCTAATAATATGCTGGGTCAGGAATGCTGATATGCTGGCATTCGGCTTTCTATTGCCATTTAATTCATCGATGATTCCCTGTGAATTGGTAATCCCAATCCCGTGGCCATAAAATTGGTTTTGTCCTAATAATATGGCATTTTCCCCTTGCCATTCAGGAGTGTCCTCATCGTGATCCGGGTTTTTGAAGTAAAGATTATCCCCCGGTAAATAATCTCTTCCTTTATGGACAAGCAGAGCCATATTCTTTGGAGGGTGCCAGTCATATAGAAATAGGTCTTTAAAAAGATAGTCAAAATCCCTCGGACCGATTAAATCCAAAATCGCCTTTAAAAAAGTGACGACTATTGCTGTACCGCATTCGAAAGCGTATAGCCTTCCATTCAAGAAGATGTCTACAATTGCAACATGTGGAGGAACCCTTGGCAGAAGGGTGAAGGTGCCATTCTTTGAAAGGTGCCAATATTGTTTATTGGATAGCGATTCCTCAAGTGTTGAAAATTCTGCATGACTATTTTCTAACGAAATGGCCGCCTCTATGACTCGAAGCCTCAGTTGTATCTCGAATTCAAGCTCACCCAAGCTCGCATATTCATAAACGTTTGGATACCCCGCCAGCAAATGGAGAATTTCCAGCGATTTAGCGGATTGTATGACTGGTTGGATTTGACTGACATCTAATACTTTGTTATTAATCTTTATCATGATCATATCCACCTTTTGCTTATTAAGTTAAGGATTTATAAAACCAGTACACTGAATTGTCTACAGGTAATGCTCATTATATGAATACCTGCACGGAAATGACTATTTGAAACGTGCCATGCACCGTTACAAATGAATGATAATCGACTTGATCCATACATGTATAAGGATATCTACATTTTTTAAGATGCGTTGCTGGATTTCCCAAACTGCTAGGAAACCTTTCCAATTAGTGAGAAGAAGCAAATTAGTATTCCCTTTTCGGTCTGAATTGATATAATGAGAGAGAAAAGTTCATATGTGCGAGAAATGTAGGGGGGCCAGTATTGCTGGCTGAGATTGCGTCCTTTAGATGCTGACTCTTTGAACCTGATCTGGATGATGCCAGCGGAGGAAACATACATATTATTACTGTCTTTCTGTTTTTGTATGTTAACGTCCGAATTCATCTTCGGGCGTTTTTTGTTTTTTATTTGAATAGAACCTGGCGTCCGTTATAGTTCCGGCATATCGATCTTATATAATGTGTAGGAGGGTAAAGTCTTGAGAAAATTTTTGCCACTGGTAACTTCGTTGTTCCTTTTAGCTGGATGTGGTGCAGGCGGAACGAATGAAAAAGAAGAAGCATCTAAAAATGAAAACCATAAAGAATTAAAAAAAGTATCGGTCGTGCTGGATTGGACACCGAATACAAACCATACAGGATTGTATGTAGCAAAGGAAAAAGGATATTTTAAAGAACAAGGTCTGGATGTGGAAATTATCATGCCTGGTGAAGCTGGTGCTGATAAGCTCGTTGCTTCAGGGAAATCTGAATTTGGCGTGGGCTACCAGGAGGGAATCACGCAGGCTCGTGTGCAGGGCGTGCCAATTGTTTCGCTAGCTGCCGTCATCCAGCATAATACCTCAGGTTTCGCTTCCCCTGAGTCAAAAAACATTAAAACTCCCAAGGATTTTGAAGGGAAAACGTATGGTGGCTGGGGTTCTCCAGTTGAAAAGGCCATTCTTGATTCACTCATGAAAAAAGATAATGCGGATGTAAATAAAGTGGATATAGTGAACACAGGGGACACAGATTTTTTCACTTCAGTTAAAAGGGATATAGATTTCGCCTGGATTTATTATGGGTGGACAGGTATCGAGGCCGAGTTGAGAAATGAAAAGCTGAATATGGTTTACTTAACCGAATACTCTGATAAGCTTGATTACTATACGCCTGTTTTGACCACAAATGAAAAGCTGATTAAAGAAGATCCTGAAACCGTTAAAGCATTTGTTCATGCAGCTTCGAAAGGGTACCAGTTTGCGATTAAGAATCCCGATGATGCAGCAGACATGTTAATTAAGGCTGCACCGGATCTTGATGCTAAACTAGTGAAGAAAAGCCAAGAGTGGCTTGCAACCAAGTATCAGGATGATGCTCCGCGTTGGGGTGAACAAAAGCTTGAAATTTGGAAGAATTACAGTGATTGGATGGCTGAAAATAAGCTTCTCGAAGGTGATTTCGATCCTGAAAAGGCATTTACCAATGAATTTTTACCAAAATAGGAGGAAAAAAAATGGCCAATTCATTAATTAGTATACAAATTATCCCTAAAGGGGAAAATGTCATCCCTATGGTCGATGAAGCAATCAAGATCATTGATGAATCAGGTGTCAAATATGAGGTTCACCCGCTTGAAACAACAATGGAGGGTGAGCTTTCCGAACTTTTCGCCGTGATAGAAAAAATGAATGTAAGAATGATTGAAATAGGATCGCCGAATGTCATTTCCCAAGTGAAAATATTATATCAGCCGAGCGGAATTACCATGGATACGTTAACGGAGAAATATCGGGCATGATCGGAAGGATAATTTGGAAGAAGGGGGCTCCCTTCTTTCTTTTATTATTGTTGCTGATAGTATGGGAATCAGTGACAGTCTTATTAAAAGTTGAAGAATGGCTGCTTCCTGCTCCATCAGCCATTTTGACTGAAGGAATTGAATCGTTTCACAATCTTTCGGGACATCTGATATCAACTACTGAGCTTGCGTTAACCGGTTTTTTTATAGGAAGCTGCATCGGCTTATTAATTGCGGCAATCTTACACCTGTTTCCTGGTGTAAAAGAGGCGGTTTATCCCCTGCTCATACTATCACAAAATATTCCAATCATTGTTCTGGCACCGCTTTTAGTGATCTGGTTTGGTTTTGGAATGCTGCCAAAGCTAATTGTGATTTCTCTCGTGTGTTTTTTTCCAGTTGCCGTTGCTTCATTAGACGGGTTTCGCCAGACACCATATGAACTTAAGCATTATTTCAAGATGATGGGGGCGGGGAGAAACCAGTTATTTTGGAAGCTGGAGCTTCCTCATTCGATTCCGTTCATTTTCTCAGGATTGAAAATTTCGGCAACATATAGTGTAATGGGTGCGGTTATTTCGGAATGGCTTGGAGCTAAATCGGGGATCGGCGTTTATATGACGCTAGCTTCCTCTGCATTCAGGACAGATCGGGTGTTTGTTTCCATTTTCCTCATTATGGGAATGAGCCTTCTCTTTTTTGGAATCATTAACTTACTGGAGAAATACTTTGTTTCATGGAAGAGAAAGGAGGGTGAAAAGGATGAAGCTGGAAATTAAAGATGTCTCCTATTCTTTCGATGGTAAACAAAATATTTTAGAGAATATACATTTCCATGTAGGTGATGGGGAGTTTGTCACGATCCTTGGACCATCCGGTAGCGGTAAAAGTACATTGTTCCACTTGATCGGGGGCATTTTGAAGCCGAATCAGGGCATCATTTCGCTTGATAGTAAAAAAATAAATGGCTTAAAAGGCCATATAAGCTATATGCCCCAACAGCCTTCCCTTTTACCTTGGAGAACGGTATTGGAAAATGTCTTGCTTGGAAGTGAATTGGCTGGCATTAGAGACAAAGAGATGGCAAAAGCCCTTTTGGTGAAAGCGGGATTGGAAGAGTATGAGAAAGCATATCCGCATGAATTATCTGGAGGCATGAAGCAAAGAGCCGCATTTATTCGAAGTATCTTAAGTCCACAGGAATTGATGTGTCTGGATGAACCTTTTTCTGCATTGGATGAACTGACAAGATTGCAAATGCAAAAATGGCTGATGTCTGTTTGGGAAGAAAATCGGAGATCGGTGCTTTTTGTTACTCATAGCATTGATGAAGCGGTTTTCCTTTCCGATAGAATATATGTGTTATCAGCAAAACCCGCTACTGTCATAAAAGAGGTTGTTGTTCCATTTCCAAGGCCAAGAAGGGAAGAACAGCTCCTTAGTGATGAATTTTTTAATTTGAAGAGAGAACTATATGCAGCACTAAAGCCGACTGTTACTACGTAAGGAAGGAGAAAATGAAACATGAAAATCATCGATAGCCATATCCATTTGGATAGGTATGATGAATGGAAGCAGAAGCAGATCCTTATGGATATGGAAAAGGTTCATTTGGAATCTTTGCTAACTGTTTCCATGAATTTGACTTCTTCCATAAACAATTATCATCTTTCACTCAAAGATTCACGAATTAAGCCGGCCTTTGGTTTTCATCCCGAGCAGCCACTCCCAAGTAAAGAAGAAATGGAAGATTTACTGAGTTGGATGCGGAAACATCACCACGATATGTTTGCTGTAGGTGAGGTTGGGCTGCCCTATTACTTAAGGCAGGAAAATCCCAATATGGATACGTCAGAGTATATAGAATTACTGGAGAGGTTCTTGGTGTTAGCTAAAGAAATCGAAAAACCGGTTATTCTTCATGCCGTCCATAATGATGCATCTATTGTTTGTGATCTGTTGGAAAAACATCAAATCACAAAGGCACATTTTCATTGGTTTAAAGGTGATATCCACACAATCGAAAGAATGGCCAAAAACGGTTACCTCATTTCAGTCACACCTGATGTATGTTATGAAAGAGAAATACAGGAGTTGGTTTCTGTATACCCACTTAAGCAAATGATGATTGAAACGGATGGCCCATGGCCGTTTGAAGGGGTTTTCAAAGGGAAATGGACACATCCGGGCATGATGCATGACAGTGTGCGTCAAATTGCTTCAATTAAAGGCTTAGCCATTGAAATTGTGTATGAAATCCTTTATCAAAATACAAAAGATTTTTATAGTTTATAAAAAGGTACCAGATAGTAGATCTGGTACCTTTTTAGTATTTTTTATAGAAAGGTTCTTTTTACCTTTTCCCAAAAGGAATTGTCCTTAAGCTTAACGGTTTTGATGACTTTACCGCTTAATCGGACCTGGATCTTCTCGACATGACTGATGCTCAAGGCTTCATTGTCCATTCCGATGATTGGATAGCTTGGCCCATTTTGCTCCAGGTGGACGTTCAACGTCTTATCTCCGCTTAGTATGAAAGAAGAGCCTAGCGTCCGATATGTATTGTTATTGATTGAAGCGAGCTCGCTCACTTGAAAGCATGGGAGAAGGGGGTCCACAACGGCCCCATTGACCGATTTATTATAGGCGGTGCTTCCGGTCGGAGTAGCAATGATAATTCCGTCCCCGCGAAAAGTTTCAAAGTGAAGTTGGTCAATGAAAATATCCATGATGAACGTCTTGGTGATGGAAGTCCGGATACTGAGTTCGTTGAGCGCAAAAAAGGATGGTTGACCGTCCAATTGTATATCGATGGTAGGATATTTACGAACCTCGATTTGCTCTCTTGTCATGGCATCGATCATTTTGTCCGTGTCTTCCAAGTGGAAATCGCAATACATATTCAAGTTTCCTGTGGTGGAAATGCCAGCATATAAACAGTCATCCCTGAATCCGGTTTTTCGGACAGCCTGTAAGAATGTCCCGTCATCACCAATACTTACGATAATGTTGGCTTCTGTGAAATTTTGGACGATTTCATATGAATGTTGCTTTGCCAACTCGGCTAGACGTTTCACCTTGTTTTGCATTTCTGAATTTGAAGCATGGAAAAAATAAATGTTTCTTCGACTCTTCATCATGATCCCCCCTAGTATGAATAGTGGTGAAAAGGCTTTCTTTTATTTCCATAAGAGAAAGCCGACAGTACAAAGAATAGCTGCATTGCGAACAATATTATATGACTTAGTCTATCATGGAATGAAGGACTATTGTTAACCGTTTGGGGACGCGTTGTCGAAAGGAAAAACCGACATTGAAAAGGCTTGGAGAACAGGCGAATCTAAAGGACTTACTCATAAACAGATCAGTAACGAGATTGTGAAAGCGATAGGGACAGTATGTTCTGTATTGTTAGAGAAACAATATTTTAAAGGTGTTACCATGACCGGCGGCGATACAGCCAAGCAAATATGCAATCTATGGGATGTAAAAGGATTCGAATTGCTAGATGAACTGGAAATAGGAGTCCCTATCTCCAAGTTCTTGGGTAATGACGCTATTTATGTCGTTACGAAAGCAGGCGGCTTTGGTACAGAGGACGTATTTATACATGCGATGAGAAAGTTGAAAGGGGAGAATTCTTGATGAGACCCATTATTGGAATTACCATGGGAGATGCCGCGGGAATCGGACCAGAAATTATCGTAAAGGCATTGGGACATGAAGAGGTGTATGAACAGTGCAGGCCGCTTATTATCGGAGATGCAAAAATAATAGAAAAGGTAAAGCCTATCGTAGGCTATGCGGGGATTGTACATTCCATAAAGGACCCTTCTGAGGCGAAGTATGAGTTCGGTTCGATAGATGTTCTGGATTTGGACATCCTTCCGTTTGGAGAGGTTTCCGCTCTAGCGGGAGACGGCGCATTTCAATACTTGGCAAAGGCCATCGACTTGGCGAAGGAAAAGAAAATCGATTCGATCTGTACCGCCCCTTTGAATAAAGAAGCGCTCCACAAAGGAGGACATATGTATCCGGGGCATACTGAGATTCTTGCTGACCTTACGGATACAGAAGACTTTTCGATGATGTTAACTACCCCCAACTTAAAGGTCATTCATTTGACGACACATATGGGACTGATTGAAGCAATCGAAAGCATTAATCCTGAGCGGACGTACAAAGTGATCAAGCTTGCACATGAAACACTGACAAAAGCGGGTTTCAAAAATCCTAGCATCGCTGTATGCGGGATAAACCCTCATGCAGGGGAAAACGGTTTATTCGGAAATGGTGAAGAAGAAGAGAAACTAATGCCCGGAATAGAAAGGGCACAGAATGAGGGAGTCAATGTAACAGGGCCGCTTCCTGCAGATACATTGTTCTTCAGGGCTGGCCGTGGAGATTTTGATATTGTCATTGCCTGTTATCATGACCAGGGACATGCTCCAATCAAGGTTATGGGAATTGAGGCTGGGGTCAATATTACCGTAGGGCTGAAAGGCGGAATTATCAGAACTTCCGTAGATCATGGCACAGCCTTTGATATCGCTGGGAAGAACATCGCTGATGAAAAAAGCATGCTTGCGGCCATTCAGTCAGCCATTGAATTAGCTCCAAAGAAATAAATGTAGAAGCTGCCGGGATGAATTCCGGCAGCTTTTTCTATTTATGCCATGGAAGAGCAAAACATGCCTATATGATTGAAAACAATCCGGAACATCGTTTGACATCTCTGAATTTGAAGTATGGAAAAAATAAATATTTCTTCTGTACATCATAATCCCTCTAAGTATGAATAATGATGAAAGGGCCTTCTTTTTTCTTTATAAGGGAAAGTCGATATGACAAAGTTAACTACACATTTCCAATTAGGGTATTATTTGCTACAATTTTAGATGTCTTGGTTTATCATGGAATGAAACATTTTTGTTATTAGTTCGTATGGTAAGAAGGATACATATATTTAAGGGGGAAAACAGATGAATGGAAAGCGTTGGGCAGCACTTGGAATCGCAGCCGTTTTATTTTTTGTCTCTATTGCTGTAGGGACGGCTACGACTCTATTTACAGCCGATACGGAAAATATTATTGATGATTTATTTGCTTCCGAAAGTGCATTTTACGAGGAAGTCATAGAAGGTGAAGATTTCTCTAATATTATTGCCGTATTTGATGTGGAGGGCACGATTCAAGATACTGGAGAAGCATCATTACTTAGTTCAGCAACATATAATCATCGTGCCTTCATGGATAAGCTGAAGATGGCAGAAGAAAATGATGATATTAAAGGAATCATCCTACGGGTGAATTCTCCTGGCGGCGGTGTCGTCGAAAGTGCAGAGATCTATGACAAAATCCTAGATATAAAAAAAGTGAAAAAACCTGTCTATGTTTCCATGGGGTCAATGGCGGCTTCAGGTGGATATTATATTTCTGCACCGGCCGATAAGATATACGCTAGCCCAGAAACGATGACAGGTTCACTTGGCGTCATCATGCATGGGTATAATTACGAGAAGTTAGCTGAGAAGTATGGTGTTGAGTTCGAAACGATCAAAAGCGGGCCACACAAAGATATTATGAGTCCGACCCGGGAAATGACTGGAGAAGAACGTAAAATACTGCAAGATATGATTGATAATTCTTATGATCAATTTGTAAAAGTCATTGCAGATGGACGCGGTATGACGGAGAAGGAAGTAAGGAAAATTGCCGATGGCCGTATTTATGATGGGCGTCAGGCGAAAGAAAACCATCTAATCGATGATTTCGGCCATTTGGATGATGTCATTGCCGCGATGAAAACGGATATCGGTAATAAAGATGCTCAAGTTATCCGTTATACAGATGAGGCAGGTTTCGGTTCGTTATTCAGTATGGGAGCGCAAAAAATGTTGGGAAATGATGTGGAAACGGCGGTCTTGACAAAAATCCTTTCCTCCTCAAATTCTCCACGCTTAATGTATTTGTATGCGGAATAGGGGGGCTGAAGGATGACGGAACGAAATGAAAACAATGAACAAATCGCTTCATCCAATCTAATGGCTGATCATGAGGTTCCCGTTCAGCAGGAATTTCCACATGCCGAGAAGACCGTGGATGATGGGGAAGTCAAGGGCGTTTATTTTGCTGGTTTTTGGATGAGATTTTGGGCTTATTTAGCGGATCTGTTGATTATCGGTAGTTTGAATCGTATATTGATTCATCCTATCTTTAAGTTTTATGAAGGAACAGATGACCTTTGGTTTTCCGCAGAGGGCTTTTTAACAGGAATCGTATTCTTCTTATACTTTGTTTTGATGACCAAGTTCTTGAACCAAACCCTTGGCAAAATGATTTTTGGACTGAAAGTCGTTGCATTGAAGGAAGAAACAAAAACCATTTCATGGGGTACGGTATTGTTCAGGGAGCTGATTGGCCGCTATATCTCAAAAATCACATGGATTGGCTATCTTTTGGCAGGCCTATTACCGAAGAAACAGGCTTTGCATGATGTCTTCGCAGACACAAGTGTGGTTTTGATCCGTAGATGATTTCTTTCATTTATAAATCTGTAAGAGCGTGATTTTTGCTCTTGCAGGTTTATTTTTTTTTGCATATGCCGATAATAATAGGCTGAAAGGATGTGGATGCATGAAGTGGCTTTTGTTGATTATGGGTATCCTCATTTTGGTGCTGCTTCTACTTATTTTCACTAAAGTAAGAGTGTACATTGATCTCAAACGTGTCCAAAAAAATGACCTAATACATATTAAATTATCAGCTTGGTATGGACTTTTTCACTATACTTTCAAAGTGCCGGTCATTAAAAAGGATGATGATTCGGCAGCGATAGTAGTAAAGCAAGAACAAGGAATTAAGGAAGAAGAAAAAAAAGAAGAAATGAAAAAAATCACTCCCGAAGATTTACGTAATGAATTCGCTGACATGAAGGAAATCCTTCATCATATCATCGGTTTTCATCGGATTGTCCGTCATTTCACAGGGAAAGTGCAAGTTAAAAAATTCGCTTGGCACAGTATGGTTGGTACTAAAAACGCCGCACACACCGGCATGTTAACTGGAGTATGTTGGGCACTTAAAGGTTCCATCATCGGTTTGTTAACTACCTATTTCAACTTCAGGATCATGCCCTCTTATTCCATAACTCCCGACTTTCATCGATGGCAGGCCAATACGACGATTTCATGCATATTACAATTTAGAATCGGGCAAGCTATGGTGACTGGAATAAAACTGCTTCGTTATTGGAAGGGCGGAAAGGCAAACTTCAAGTCCAGGAAATTAGCGAGGCTATCAGGTGATTCCAATAAACAATCGTTCTAGAGTGGAGGAATTTAGATGTCAGATCATCCGATCCAAGGATTAATGAAAGAAGCGATGGAAAATCTGAAAGAAATGGTCGATGTGAACACGATCATCGGAGATCCGGTGGAAACTCCGGATGGAAGCGTCATTTTAACCGTATCCAAAGTCGGGTTTGGTTTTGCAGCCGGTGGAAGCGAATTTGTGATCGATGGAAACCATCAAGGACAGCAAGGTGAGTCTAAGCAGCCATTTGGCGGCGGTAGCGGTGGTGGGGTCTCCATAACACCAATTGCCTTTTTGATTGTCGGTTCCCATGGCGTGAAAATGATCCATCTTGATGAAGGAACACACCTTCTCGAAAGAATGATGGATTTAGCTCCTCAGGTTGTAGATAAGATTCAATCCATGCTAGCCAAGAAAGACAAAAATCAAAATCAAGCTGGCAGTCAAGCAGCCACAATGAGATACCAAGAACCTAAACAGGATTTAGATTTCTAACTGCGACTCGGCATCCGCCGAGTTTTCTTTTTGCTGAAATATCCAAACTATTGAAAGAGACATGAACACAAACATTTTTCCCAATTCAATTAATTGCAAAATTCCGGTAAAACAAATATGATTATCCTTGTACATATAGCAGAAAAGGGAGGAATTTTTTAATGGCTTCAGTAACATTTAAAAACAACCCGATCACTTTAGTGGGACAAGAACTAAAAGTTGGGAACAAAGCACCTGATTTTACAGTATTGGCAAATGACTTATCGCCGGTTACATTAAGCGACTCTAAAGGTTCTGTCCGCATTATAAGCGTGGTTCCATCCGTGGATACAGGTGTTTGTGATGCACAGACACGTAAATTCAATGAAGAAGCGGCAAAATTGGATAATGTGAAAGTCCTGACGATCAGTAACGATCTTCCTTTCGCGCAAAAACGCTGGTGTGCTGCTAGCGGCTTGGACAATGTTCAAGTTCTTTCAGATCACCGTGACCTTTCTTTCGGTGAAGCTTATGGTGTAGTCATGCAGGAACTTCGCCTATTGGCGCGCTCTGTATTCGTAGTGAACAGCTCCGATGAAATCACATATGTAGAATACGTGAGTGAAGGCACTAACCATCCAAATTACGAAGGTGCAATCGAAGCGGCAAAAGCGGCAAAATAAGAGGCGAATTCTAAGAAACCGGGCGCAATCTGCCCGGTTTTTTGTTTTAGACGTTGTAAACGGATGTTGTTGATTTTCTTGATTAATCTTCAATGGAGCTTTAGTTATATTAATCTTTGAGTGTCGAACAATACAGTTCGTTTCTAATATACCGTTTTTTATTCATTAATATGCTGAAGTTAGTTATGGCTCTAAACTCGGACCATTTAGTGGTAATACAATCTTGCCAGACCACTCTTGACCATTAGGTGTACCAACTCTTATATCAATTTCATTAGGCCACGACGGCATTTGTCTTGGATATGGTCCTGGATGAGACCCCGCTTGTTGCCCTGCTCGATATCCATCTCGATACCCTTGTCGATACCCTTGCCGATATCCTTGGCGAAACCCTTGTTGGAACCCTTGTTGTTGTCTGTTAAGTTCATCATCTGACTGTATACCATGCTGCTGATTTATCGGATTAACCGGCCCATGATAGTATTGATTTTCATTATCCATATAATCACCACCTCATGTATGGTATTCTGTTTGGGAATTCAGTGAGCCTTTCCAAGTAATAAAAAATAAAGGGCAACAGCCCTGTATTTTGAGCCAAGTTCAACTGACCGTCGAGCTTCAAATGTAGTGCTAACTGACAAAGGTCAAAGTTTATTTATAGAAATCTTTCCTCAACAAGTTGAAGTAAAATCCGAAAATTCGTCTTATAGATAATGAGGGAAAAATACAGGTAACAGATCTTCTCAAAATGCTTGGTTTTGGTGCTAGTCAGATTAATAATTGCAAATTATTAAAAGAGTTTGGGACCATCTAAGATTGCGAACTGCTTAATCATAAATTAAATTTCAAAAGTAAAAGAAATTTAGAATCTTTATTAGTATCATCCAAAGTACACCCCCAACCACCTATTTATCCGCACTAGTAAATGAACAAATTTACCTTTTATTTAATCGTGGTTGAAAATTTTGAAAAAAGAGCTTATATGCGGACTTTCAAATTGGAAAACAGTACGTTAAACAAACGAAGAATCATCAGCAGGACGTACGGCTTGTATCTCTTACTTCTTACCTTTAAAATAAGGGCAGAAGCAAACAGGAGGAATTAATAAGTGAAGTCTACCCCAGTTGAACAATTATTTTATGAATTTGATGAAACAGCCCAAATATTACAAAGTGAACTCTCTTGCACATATCTGGATGCCCTAGGTGAAACGGGAGAGAATTTCTTCCAAGGGAAAGTCCTGCAGGAGGAAATTAGTGAAGTATCGAAGAAAAGGTTAATGAAACATTATGCAGACTTTTCACTCGAGAAATATGAGAAGGAAGCAATCCGTAAAGCCTATCAGCTTGCCATATTAAAAGGCATGCAGCAGAGCGTACAACCGAATCACCAAATGACCCCTGATGCAGTCGGCATGTTCGTCAGCTATTTAGTCGGTAAATTCGCCAAGGATCAAAAAGAGTTAGTCATGCTCGATCCTGCGGTAGGAACGGGGAATTTGCTATTTGCAATCTTGAATCAACTTCCTGATAAAAATATCGCTTCATATGGTGTCGAAATTGATGAAACCTTGATCAAGCTTGCATATGCAGGGGCGAACCTACAAGAACACCCGCTGCAATTCTTCAATCAGGACAGTCTGGAGCCGCTTTTCATCGATCCTTCGGATGTTGTGGTCAGTGATTTGCCGATTGGTTATTACCCGAATGATGTACGTGCAGCAGATTATGAATTGAAGGCCGAAAAAGGACATTCGTATGCACACCATTTGTTTATTGAGCAAAGTGTTAAACATGTGAAGGATGGCGGACATCTTTTCTTCATCGTCCCTAATAACTTGTTCGTCTCAGAAGAAGCGCAGAAACTCAATGATTTCCTGAAAAAACATACACATATCCAAGGGATGGTGCAACTGCCGCTTTCCATGTTTAAAAGTGAAGCGGCTGCGAAAAGTATCCTGATCCTTCAAAAGAAGAAAGAGGGGATCGAAGCACCGAAAAAGGCACTGCTCGTTCAACTTCCAAAGCTCTCGGATTTCGATGCAACAAGGTCTGTCATGCAACAGATGGACGATTGGTTTAAAGAGGAAAAATAGTAAATGAAAGCTGATGCCATTCGCATTGGCTTTCATTTTTTTTGTAAGAGTGATTATTTTTCATTTGGTTGTCATTCTTTACCATGATAAGATTGTACAATACACTGCGCGTTATTCGTTGAGATGATCATAGTTTGTTTGACTAGCTTTGAGTAAAGGAGCAGGATGGATGTCAAAAATCATGGCTATTAATGCAGGCAGCTCTTCATTGAAGTTTCAGCTTTTTGAGATGCCAAGTGAACAAGTGATTACAAAAGGTCTTGTAGAAAGAATCGGCTGGAAAAATTCCACATTTACTTTGAGTGTCAAAGGCGAAAAAGTTTCTAAAACGTCCCATATACCCAATCATGAAGTGGCTGTTGGACTTTTGTTGAAAAAGCTGATTGACCACCGCATCATTGACTCCTTTGAAGATTTGGACGGCGTAGGGCATCGTGTGGTGCATGGTGGTGAGGTGTTCAGTGACTCGGTCATGATCACGGAGGACGTGATAGAGCAAATCGATAAACTTTCAGAGTTGGCACCCCTTCATAATCCCGCGAATAGCACGGGAATCAAAGCCTTCAGGCAAATACTTGGTGATGTTCCGGCAGTTGCTGTTTTCGACACTGCCTTTCATCAAACGATGGCTGCAGGTTCATATTTGTATAGCTTACCTTTTGAATATTATGAAAAATACGGAATAAGGAAGTATGGCTTCCATGGTACTTCACATAAATATGTGTCACAGCGGGGGGCAAAAATGATCGGCCGGCCGATTGAGCAGCTTCGTTTGATATCTTGCCATTTAGGAAATGGTGCAAGCATTACGGCAATAAAGGGTGGTAAGTCAGTTGATACATCAATGGGATTTACACCGTTGGCCGGTGTTACAATGGGTACGCGTTCAGGCAACATCGATCCGGCGCTGATTCCTTATATCATGGAAAAAACGGGGAAAACAGCTGATGAAGTGCTGGATGTCTTGAATAAGGAAAGCGGCATGCTAGCCCTTTCCGGATTTTCCAGCGACCTGCGCGATATCCAAGTGGAAGCGGATAAAGGCAATGAACGGGCTGTACTTGCACTTGAGGTTTTTGCAGATCGGATTCACAAGTATATAGGTTCCTATTCAGCTAAAATGGGGGGAGTGGATGGCATCATTTTTACAGCCGGCATCGGTGAAAACAGTCAAACCATTAGAGGTCGTATCTTGGAGGGACTGGAATTCATGGGCGTTTATTGGGATAAGGATCTTAATCGCACCACTGGTAAGGAAGCGTTCATCAATGCACCTTATTCCCCAGTGAAAGTGATGGTCATCCCTACTAATGAAGAAATCATGATTGCCAGGGATACCATGGAGGTAGCTTTAAGAGGGAAATGAGAAAACATGCCTTCCTGATTTTTCTTAGAAAAATCTCCTTACATGATTTATGACTTCGGTAAGGGGATCTTTACTAGGATTGAATTATATTATTGTATAAAGTTGATGCAGATGATTGACCTTCAAGCCCCCTTCATATGGCTTTTTTTTTTGGATATCATACCAAGTGAGCTATGGCCTTGAAACACAGGAACAGCATCATCTATTCTTGAAAAGTCCTCCTCTATGGTATACTTAAGGGAGAATCCACCAATTCTGTACATAGGAGGCTTGATGCATGGAATTCACGAATCGGGAAATCAAAATTTGGAATGAAATTAGTGAATGGCAAGAAAATCTTTATCAATATGAGCCAACGGATCTGGCAGCATTGTATGATAAATGGTTAGAGCAGGGTTTTGCGCTGCTTCCAGAAAACGTCCAACAACAGTTTTTTGATAAGCTTGATACATGGCTTTTTCATTTGCATGCCATGGTCCAAAGCTCACAAGTTCAAATAGATGCAAGAGAGCGGATTTTAGCATCTGCGCGGGTGTTTAATGAAGATATCGAAATGCTTAGTGACTTGAATCTCTTATCGATCGACCAGTTGAATTACATAGCGAACCAGCATATAGCTAAGCATCGTTTATATTCATTTGCACAAGGAGGGATAAGCGGATCAGGAGGCCTTCTCCTGTTAGGGAGTGATATTCCGGCCATGACGGTCATCAATGTCCGGACGGTACAGCTGATTGCGATGTCATATGGTATTGAGGTGAATACGCCTTTTGAAATGATGTTGGCTCTTAAGGTTTTCAATGCAGGTGCGATGCCAAAGAGACTCCAAGGAATAGCTTGGGAAGAATTGATCCGGGAAGTCCAGACCGCTGAAGATGACTATTTTTATCTGGGAATTGATGAACTGACAAATCCTTCCTGGATGGAACAGCCACTGAAGCAACTGTTGAAGGCCATATCCATTACTGTTTTTCGAAAAAAACTGGTTCAGGGCATTCCATTCATTAGCATGGCCATCGGGGCTGGGGCCAATTATCAAATGACCCGGAATGTCAGTGAATTTGCCCAGAAGTTCTATCAATATCGGTATTTACAGTTGAAGAAGGTTAATGAAGAATGAGTGTCAAGAATCATAAACAAGCCATCACGGAGGCAATTCGCTGCATGGTGATAACCGTTAGCGATACTCGTGATGAAGAAACGGATAAAAGCGGTGCGCTGATGATGGAATTATTGAAGTCGAATGGGCATGAAGTGACGGAATATGAAATTGTGAAAGATGAAAGAGAAGCGATTCAAGAAGCGGTTAAAGCAGGCTGCAATAGCAACAAGGTCGATGTCATATTGACTAATGGAGGGACTGGCATCGCCAAAAGGGATGTAACGATCGAGGCGGTTAAAGAATTGATGACAAAGGAAATTCCCGGTTTTGGCGAGGTTTTCCGTATGCTCAGCTATCAAGAGGACATCGGTTCGGCAGCCATTCTATCCAGGGCCATCGCCGGAGTCGTGAAGGACAAGGCGGTTTTTTCCACCCCAGGCTCATCAGGTGCGGTTCGGCTTGCGATGAATAAATTGATTCTCCCGGAGTTGGGACATGTCATTGGTGAACTTCGAAAGGATTTATAAGGGGGATGCAAAAAAAAAGCCACAGTTTAAAACTGTGGCTTTTTTTTGCATGGAATAGGCCTTAATTATGCATCTTTTCACTCACGCCTTGATTGGCCCGATACCAAAGCCACAAGTCATTGATGATGGAAGCAAGTTCCGCAATTTCGGAATTGAACTGACATGATTTTGCGAAATTACTCTCATCGGAGAGCTGAAGCTGCTTTCGGTTTATCATGGATTCCAGTTCCTTGATGCGGTCTGGGATGCCCCCCCGGATATTCTCCCAGTGCACAAGTATTTGCTGTTGCTCGCCTTTTGTATATTCATCCCACTCCAGGCGCAGATCAGGAATGGGGATGCCAAGCCGTTCATCATAGGTAAATTGCTCTTTCATATTCCCTCCGCTTTTCGATTTTTCATACTCATAGTTTACTATATTTTAGTGGCTGTATACAATATATGAAATTCCCCGACAAATTAACATATTATTTAGCTAAATCTTTAAAATACCCCTTGTATTCCTTTTATAAAAATGATAAAGTACTAATCATAGAATGAATAAAAATAACAACAGATGAATTTTTATTCACATGAAAGGGACGATGAAAATGGCAAATCAAAAAGTGGTTTTAGCATATTCCGGAGGTTTGGATACTTCCGTTGCAATTAAATGGTTACAAGATCAAGGGTACGAAGTTGTGGCATGCTGCTTGGATGTCGGAGAAGGAAAAGATTTAGATTTCATTAAAGAAAAAGCGATAACAGTTGGTGCGGTTAGTTCATATGTGATTGATGCGAAAGATGAATTCGCTGATGAATTCGCATTGACGGCTCTTCAGGCACATACTTTGTATGAAGGAAAATATCCATTGGTATCAGCTTTATCACGTCCGCTGATCGCTAAAAAATTAGTGGAAGTGGCTGAAGCGGAAAATGCGGTAGCTGTTGCACACGGTTGTACGGGAAAAGGAAATGACCAAGTGCGTTTCGAAGTATCCATTTCAGCTTTGAATCCTAATTTAGAGGTTCTTGCACCTGTTCGTGACTGGAAATGGTCTCGTGAAGAGGAGATTGAATATGCAGCGGAAAATGGAATTCCTGTTCCAATCGGCTTGGCGAGCCCATTCTCTATTGACCAAAACCTTTGGGGAAGAAGCAACGAATGTGGAATCCTGGAAGATCCGTGGGCAGCTCCACCAGAAGATGCTTATGATTTGACTGCAAGTCTTGAAAACACGCCGGATACGGCTGACATCATTGAAATTGGATTTGAACAAGGTGTACCGGTTACATTGAATGACAAAAACTATAAATTGGCTGATCTGATTGTTGAATTGAATGAGATTGCAGGTAAGCACGGAGTTGGACGTATCGACCACGTGGAAAATAGATTAGTAGGAATCAAATCTCGTGAAGTCTATGAAGCTCCTGGGGCGATGACATTGATCGCTGCACATAAAGAACTTGAAGATATCACGCTTGTAAAAGAACTGGCTCACTTCAAACCAGTGATCGAGAAGAAAATGACTGAATTGATTTATGAAGGTCTTTGGTTCTCTCCGCTTCAAAAAGCATTGGCCGCTTTCTTGAAAGAAACGCAAGTGAATGTAACGGGTACAGTTCGTGTGAAACTATTCAAAGGTCATGCGATCGTGGAAGGAAGAAAGTCCGAGTACTCCCTATATGATGAAAAATTGGCCACTTATACAAAAGCTGACGAATTCGATCATGATGCAGCAGTTGGATTCATTAAGTTATGGGGACTTCCAACGAAAGTGAACAGCATGGTCAATAACAAGAAGGTGACAGTGTGAGTAGCAAGCTTTGGGGAGGAAGGTTCACGAAGTCTGCAGAAGAATGGGTAGACGAGTTTGGAGCCTCCATATCCTTTGACCAGGAACTTGTCCTTGAAGATATTCAAGGGAGTTTAGCTCATGTAACCATGTTAAAGCAATGCAGCATTTTACCTGAAGAAGATGCGGATCAGATTATTGCAGGTCTGAAAAGTTTACAGGAAAAAGCTGAAAAGGGTGAGTTGACTTTTAAGGTTGAGATGGAGGATATCCATCTTAACCTGGAAAGCATGCTTATAGACGAAATTGGACCAGTAGGCGGAAAGCTTCATACAGGAAGAAGCCGTAATGACCAAGTTGCAACAGATCTTCATCTATATATGCGGAACCAAACGAAAGTGATTCAAGAACTCATCAATGACTTGCAAGAAGCGATTTTGGGACAAGCGAAGAAAAATGTGGAAACACTAATTCCAGGTTATACACATTTACAGCGGGCACAACCAATCTCTTTTGCCCATCATTTAATGGCTTATTTTTGGATGCTTGAGCGTGATAAGCAACGCTTCACCGAGAGCTTCAAAAGAATTAATATTTCTCCACTGGGTGCTGGGGCATTAGCTGGGACGACTTTCCCGATTGACCGTGCTCTTAGTGCCGAACTATTAGGTTTTGATGGTATTTACGAAAATAGCCTTGATGCGGTAAGTGATCGTGACTTTGCCATTGAATTCATGAGCAACAGTGCAACCATGATGATGCATTTATCCCGTTTCAGCGAAGAAATCATACTTTGGTCAAGTCAGGAATTCCAATTCGTTGAATTGGATGATGCATTTTCAACGGGAAGCAGTATCATGCCGCAGAAGAAAAACCCCGATATGGCGGAATTGATCCGTGGGAAAACTGGAAGGGTTTATGGTAATTTAACAGGGTTATTGACTGTGTTAAAAGGACTGCCGCTTGCTTATAACAAAGATATGCAAGAAGATAAAGAAGGCGTTTTTGATACAGTTAAGACCATTGTTGGTTCGCTTAAGATATTTGCCGGCATGATTACAACAATGAAAGTGAAAACGGACGTCATGGAAAAAGCAACAAAAAATGATTTCTCGAATGCGACGGAATTAGCTGATTATCTAGCTTCAAAGGGAATGCCATTCCGTAAGGCACACGAAGTTGTTGGGAAACTTGTATTGTACTGTGTTCAGAATGGTTGCTATTTGGTAGATCTGAGCATCGAACAATTCCAGGAAGCTTCCGAGTTGTTTGCCGATGATATCTACGATGCATTAAATCCTTACGAAGCCGTTAAGCGCCGTAATAGTGCTGGCGGTACAGGTTTTGCACAAGTTCAGCTGGCGATTGAAAAGGCGGAAAAACTGGTAAGTAAATAATCATAAAAAAGCTCGTTCACCAATTTGGCGAACGAGTTTTTTTGATTATTTTTTATCCAATTTCGTACGCACGATGATTACATCACAGTTTGAATGGCGAACGATGCCTTCCGACACGCTGCCGATCAGGAAACGTTCGACTGCATTAAGGCCTGTTGCACCACATACAATTAGATCGATTGAATGTTTTTTCGCTAAATCTCTTGGGATTTGAACTTTGGGAGAACCATATGCCACTTCCGTTTGGACGTTTGCAATCCCAGATGCAATGGCGTCCGTTCTATACTTTTCCAATAGCTCGTTGGCAAAGGTATCAGAACGCTCACTGAGTGTCATATCATACGCTTCAATAGTAGGGAAATTCCTGGTGTCAACGATGTGTGCAAGCACAAGGGTCGCATCACTGAGTTTTGCCAAATAGATTGCCTTTTTTAAGGCCCATTCCGCCTCTTCTGAACCGTCCACTGCTACTAGAATATTTTTATAATCTATACTATTCATCGTGTATCTCCTCCTTCTATTCCATGCCTATTATACTACAATTTACCATATGGCTCTTATTTCAATTATAACAAATTAGCAAATGTTTTATCCTATGGATAGAAATATTGATTGAAATATTGTTTCATGATAGCGAACTTGTTATGACGAGGTCCACCGTTTCTTTCATTTAACTAGAGGGACCTTTTTTTTTGAGTGCTTCAAAATTATTAATGTAAGGAGTGTATCACCCACATTATTCCAGTTGTATTTTTCCTATTGTTTCAATGGATTTCCTTGAATGATACCGATTTACATAATAAAAGGATAACCCCGTCTCAAGTGAGGACGGGGTTATCCGAGTTCATTATCATTTTATGATTTGCAGGCTCTTCGGATATTTGGTCAAAACTTCACAGCCGGTATCGGTGATTAATAGATCATCTTCAATCCTGACACCTGCAACATTTGGAACATATATACCAGGTTCGATTGTATAAACCATTCCCGATTGAAGTTCAAGGGAATTCGTTTCGGTCAAGGAAGGGTATTCATGGACACTGATCCCAAGTCCGTGGCCGAGCCTATGAGGGAAGAATTCACCGTATCCTTTATTCCTTATGATGTTTCTGGCGGTCAAATCAATCTCGGAGCAGGAAACACCAGGTTTACTGGCCATAACGGCCGCTTCTTGTGCCCTAAGTACAGTTTCATATATATCTGCCTGTTTATCATTGATGTCTCCGTAAGCAACGGTTCTAGTGATGTCAGAGCAGTACCCTTCATGAACGACGCCTAAGTCAAAGAGGACTAGGTCGCCACGCTGTACTTTCGTATTTCCTGGTGTACCATGAGGGGAGGCGCCATTTTTGCCAGTCAGGACCATCGTAGAGAATGACATTTGGCTGACTCCGGCCTTTTTCAATTCAAATTCAATCGCTGCAAGGATTTCCATTTCCGTTTTACCTTCACGGATTTCGCTGACACCAACTTCAATTGCAAAATCGGCAAGTCTGCATGCTTCACGAATTTTGACCATTTCATCTTCCGACTTGATCATTCGCATCTCTTGGAGTTTTTCTTCTGCTGAAACGAGTTTTGGCTCTTCGAAGTGATGTTGCACTTGTTCATAGCGTTCTACGTTCATATGCTCTTTTTCAATGGCCATTTTATTAATCGTTAACCCGCGTTTCACGACTGCTTGCTTAACTTTTTCCCATGGATTTTCAATATCGGTGTAACCGATGATATCGCCGTTCCATCCAGCCTGTTTAGCATCTGGAACTTCCATTTGCGGGCAGACCAGGAATGGGTCGGCATTTGCAAAAACGGCCAGTGCAAGCAATCTTTCATGAGGGTCACTAAAAAATCCGCTTAAATAGAAAATGCTCTCCGTGGATGTAAGTAATGCGGCTTCCGCCTCATTGGCCTGAAGCCAATTTTGTAGTTCTGTCAAACGTTCATTCATGACGATACCTCCAGTAATAAGATATAATTACCTTAGCAATATTTAAAAGCATAGTAAATGGGAAAGTTCTAAGTTAGATTAATGATACTAAAAATTAGTGGGTATGCGAAAGGAGCATAAGAAATGAAAGTATCTTTTCATGGACATGCAATTGTAAAAGTCGAAACGAGTGGTAAAACGATTTTATTCGATCCGTTCATTACTGGAAACGAACTAACCGATTTGAAGGTGGAAGACGTAAAACCGGATGTGATCATCTTAACACACGGTCATAATGACCACGTCGGTGACACGGTTGAATTGGCTAAGAAACATGATGCACTTGTCATTGGCGTCGCAGAGATAGCTGACTACCTTGGTTCTCAAGGGGTTCGAACACACGGGATGAGCATCGGCGGAGCTTTCGAGTTCGAATTTGGAAAAGTGAAACTGACGCCTGCTTTCCATGGAACGGGATTCAGTACTGAGGATGGACAAATCATTTATTTAGGGATGCCTGCCGGCGTGTTACTTACAATAGAAGGGAAAACCATCTATCATGCAGGGGATACAGCGGTATTTTCCGATATGAAACTGATCGGGGAGCGACATCCGATTGATCTTGCATTTTTGCCAATCGGCGACAATTACACCATGGGGCCGGAAGACGCGGCACTTGCAGCGAAATTCCTTCAAGCTAAACAAGTTGTGCCGATTCATTACAATACTTTTCCTGTCATCAAACAGGATCCTAACCAATTCATTGACCTGCTTGAACAGGGAAATGGACTAATCATGGAAGCCGGAGATGAAATAGACTTATAAAAGCGGGAGCCTATGGGGCTCCCGTCAGACTGTAGACGAAACTCGATGATTATGGAGTTTGTCTACATTTTTTTTAGGTTTGTAAAATTTGACCGTTGATTTCCCGTCCAGGCACTCGCTTTCCGCGGGCAGTCCGACCTCGGCGCTTTTGCGCCTGCGGGGTCTCCCTTAGACGCGTATCTCCCGCAGGAGTCTCTCACACCCGTTCCAATCCACTCTGCATTAAAACGAAGATAGAACCTGTTGTTTTTCCAATTCAACTGCTTCCTGTTCTTCTTGCAATCTACAATCTACCTGTACAGTGAGTTTTTCGATTCTCCCCAAAAGTGTCATCCATATTTTTGAGATTCATTGGGATATATTTTGAACTTCTTTATTATCTGTTTGTTTAGAATCATTTTCCTCTGCCACTTTATCACCTGCTGCAGAACGCCAGCTATAGTTAGGGCGCTCAAAGCAACTATTATTGAAAGGATAAGTCTATTCAAAACTTTCCCTACTTAAGTATATCGAGTAAATATAACCCTCTTGAATGAAAGAGAATCAATACAAAGTGGATGTATCGGCAAGTAAATCTCATTCATTCAGTTCAGTCTTTTTTCCTTTCACAGGCATAAAATGAATAAATGGATAAAGGGGGGATTTGGATGAAACAGAGGTTATTACTATGTTTGCTTTTATGTGGTGTGATGCTGTATTATGCGGTGCCGCGCTTGTCGTTGGAAAGCGGCGGTTTGGAGAGCTTGTTTGCAGGTTCCTGGTTATTGTTTGCGTTGTTGGCGGTAGCTGGAAACCTGACGGGGATTCTATATTCTCCAAAAAAACACAAGGTAAAAAGACCGCTTGAACACAAAAGGTTGCGTCAACATTAGTAGTTGTTTGATAAACTGGGCTCTTTGACCTTATAATGGGGAATAGGAATACCGTGAAAAGGGTGAAGCGCTTGGCTACAAAGCATGAACAAATATTAAAACATATCGATGGGCTCCCTGTTGGCGAAAAGATTTCCGTCCGTCAAATTGCGAAAGCATTGAATGTTAGTGAAGGTACGGCGTACCGGGCAATTAAAGAAGCGGAGAACCAGGGCTACGTGAGCTCCATTGAGCGGGTAGGCACGATTCGCATTGAGAAAAAGAAAAAAGAGAATATTGAAAAGCTAACGTTTGCTGAGGTAGTTAATATTGTGGACGGACAAGTTCTGGGTGGGAAAACCGGACTGCATAAGACATTAAATAAATTCGTCATCGGGGCGATGAAGCTGGATGCCATGATGAGATATACAGGTGCAGGAAATCTGCTGATCGTCGGGAACCGTACTCAGGCCCATGAGAACGCGTTAAAAGCAGGTGCAGCGGTGTTGATCACCGGGGGGTTCGATACGGAAGAGCCTGTTAAAAGGTTAGCCGATGAATTGGAGATGCCAGTCATTTCAACAAGTTACGATACCTTTACCGTCGCAACGATGATCAATCGGGCGATCTATGATCAATTGATTAAAAAGGAAATCTTGCTGGTGGAGGATATTTTGACACCTGTTCAGGAAACGACCTTTTTAACAATCGGTGACCGGGTTCAGACTTGGCATGAACTCAATCAGGAATCAGGGCATAGCCGTTTCCCTGTTGTCGATGACAATATGAAGGTTCAAGGAATGGTCACATCAAAAGATATCATTGGTCAGGAAGAGTTGACGCTCATTGAAAAGGTCATGACGAAAAATCCAATGACTGTAGGCGATAAAACGAGTGTTGCATCATCTGCCCATATGATGGTTTGGGAAGGCATCGAGTTGATCCCTGTCGTTAATGACAGCCATATCCTAAAGGGGATCGTGAGCAGGCAGGATGTACTGAAGGCACTTCAAATGAGTCAAAGGCAGCCTCAGGTAGGCGAAACGATCGATGATACGATCACAAGCCAGCTTGTGATGACATCGAATCGTGGGAAGGGCGAGGAAGTGTATAACTATGGTGTCACTCCGCAAATGACCAATTATCTTGGAACCATTTCCAGCGGTGTGTTCACGACATTGGTTACCGATTCAGCGAACCGGGCACTTCGAAGCTATAAGCGCGGTGACTTGGTCGTGGAAAATATGATGATTTATTTCATCAAGCCAGTCCAGATCGATAGTACACTCGAAATCCATCCTCGTGTCCTTGATGTAGGGCGTAAATTCGGAAAAGTGGATGTCGAGGTATATAACCAAGGCAAGCTTGTCGGCAAGGCGATGTTAACTTGCCAATTGCTTGACAGATCATGAAAAATGAATAAATCAAAAAGGATAATCGAAATTCGATTATCCTTTTTGATTTGCGGCCTCTTCGATCGCATGCGGCAGGTAAAACTTATACATTTTATAGCCTCCCCAAACGCTGAATAGGCCAACAGAGATGAAAACGGCAGCGATGATATAAGTGGTGGTCGTGTGGAAGAGAAAAAGCTGATTGATTCCGAATAGTGCGACAAACGCACCAAGGGCAATGGAAGATTTCCCGGAAATCCACTTTTTCTCCATCGGCATTTTGGTGCGTACCGATTTAATTTTATAAAACAGATAGACCCCTAGTGAAAGAACAATCAAGGTGACAAGAATAGGCATCGTTTAAAATTCCCCCAATTTAACATATGTACCTTTTTATTGTAGCGGGAATTGAAATAGAATGCCACAGTAAACAAGATGAGTCTTCCTATTTCCCCAATTTTTTGATTAAATGAAATATATCATCTTTATTAGGCACGATACTACATATGTGGAGGGAGATCTATATGAAAGCTGAAATCTTAGCAGAAATAAAGCGTTATGATACTATCATTCTCCATCGTCATGTTCGTCCAGACCCGGACGCTTATGGTTCACAGGGGGGATTGGCAGAAATCCTGAAAGCATCTTTCCCTGAAAAGCGAATATTCACGGTTGGAAGAGAAGAACCATCATTGAATTACTTAAGAAGGCTCGATGAAATTTCGGATGAAACCTACCAAGGTGCTTTGGTCATCGTTTGTGATACCGCGAATACTGACCGGATTTGTGATGTACGGTATAAGACCGGGGATAAAGTGATTAAGATTGATCATCATCCGAATGAAGATCCATATGGAGATATGCGTTGGGTTGATACATCAGCAAGTTCCACTAGTGAAATGATTTATGATTTATACCAGTTTGGTAAAGAACAAGGCTTGAAGATGAGTGATGAAGCGGCGCGTCTTCTTTATGCAGGCATCGTTGGCGATACAGGACGTTTCCTATTCCAAAGTACGACTGAAAAGACATTTGCCTATGCTAGTGAATTGATTCACTATTCGTTTTCCCGCCCGCAGTTATATCAGGAGATGTATGATGTCAATGAAAGCATTGTCCGGTTGAATGGCTATGTATTGCAGCATTTCGAAATCCTCCCAAATGGAACGGGGAAAATGATCATAACGAAAGATATACTTGAAAAATTCCATGCCTCGACATCTGAGGCGTCTCAACTCGTTTCCTCGCTCGGTTCGATTAAAAATGTTAAATCATGGGTCTTTTTCATAGAAGAGGATAAAGAAATCCGTGTCCGATTCCGTTCTAAAGGTCCAATCATCAATACGATTGCCCGGAAATATAACGGCGGCGGCCATCCGCTTGCGGCAGGAGCTTCCATACACTCTTGGGATGAAGTGGATAATATCCTTGCTGATATGGAAGAGTTGAATAAAGCGGAATGAAAAACAGTAAATAGTTTTGTTGCATGATTTAAAGACCAAATCGTATATGATTTGGTCTTTAAATTTGGTGGAAAATTAAAAGGGCATTACCATATCGTCTACATTTAAGAAGTAGTCCTTTTCAGTTTGAGTTCAATGTTCATTTTTGTATAATACATGATTTCAACGACTTCAAGTTGATAACGCTTTTTATTGATGGTCACGATTTTATTTTCAATCGATTTTTTCAATAGCGACTTTCCGTTATATACGCTAACGACATCTTTGGCGAGAAGTGAGGAAAGGTCGTCCTCTATCACATCCTCTGCTTCGGCAATACTGAGCCGATCGAGGCTGTATTTTTCATTCGTAATGGTTACTTCAACTTCTTGAATTGTTAAGATCTCTTCGTTTTTCTGATTTAACTTTTTATAATCCTGCTCCCAAATGGAGATTTCTTCGTTTAGATCCTTAATCTCCTCTCTTTGTTCATGAAGGGTCCGGATCTGCTTTTCTTGCTGGACCCCATACATATAAAAGAAAATCACCCAGCTGAGCAATCCGCCTAGTGCAGCCCCGGCAAAAAAACGCTGCCAGGTGGGTGCCCGGTGATAAGGGGGAATCCTCATGATGAGATATGCTCCTGCGTGAACCAGTTGATGATCAGTGCTCCTGTCTGTGCACCGCCAAGTGCAGAAAGAATCAATAGGACCTGTTTGACGATATCCTTCGTTTCTCCGTGGAAAATACCGCGTTCGAAATTATAGACCATATCAAATGTACCCCCGATGGCAGCGACAATCGCCCAAATACGCAGGCTGTCCGATAGCCGGAACACAGTCGTCATCGGGGCTTGTCCCGTAAAAAAAGCGGCGAGGCCCCCAATTAACGAGCCGCCAAGCAAAACGCCAAGCGATATGAAAAAGCTGTTGAGAAAGGCTGGAACAAAGGCTTCATTCATGTATCATCATCCTTTTTAGCTTGATATTCTTCTATTCTATTTATATGGGACGTGCAGAGGTATTATGATAGTCGGCGGAAATCAGGGTGGGAAATTGCATTGGTAATGAGAACATATTTTCTTTTTTTGAAATAAACACTATAATGAAAAGAAACATGCCTTACAAAGGTGGGAGAAAAAACGTGTATACTCATCTCCATATTCAGAGCGGATACAGCCTGCTTACAAGTACGGTGAAGATCACTGAACTTGTGGCCAAAGCGAAAGCGGATGGCTGTACAAGTCTTGCCTTAACCGATCGAAATGTTATGTACGGTTCGGTCTATTTTTATAAAGAATGCAAGAGACAGGGAATAAAGCCGATCATCGGCATTCTTGCAGATGTCCTGGATGAACAGGAAAATGCACATGGACTTCTGTTATTAGCAAAAAATCTACAAGGATATCAAAACCTGCTTAAAATAAGCAGTGCCATAAAAACGAAATCTCCGTCAGGCATACCGATGAACTGGCTCAAAGCCTATTCCAAGGGATTGATAGCAATCACACCGGGAGCAGAGGGACAAATAGAACTGCTTTTGAGGGAAGAAAGGCCGGAGGAAGCCAAACAGGCAGCAAAGCGGTTCCAGCAGATTTTTGGGTCTGATAACTTTTATGTATCGATACAGAGACTGTCAATTGCGAATGAGGAGAAAGGGAACGAAGACATAAGTCTGTTGGCGAGAGATTTAGGGATAAAGACCGTAGCGACGAATCCGGTCTATTATTTAAACGAAACCGATGCACTCGCCCAAGAAGTGCTGCTGGCCATTGGAAATGGCGACAAGCTGGCGGATGAGGGGCACACGGTGCCTGAGTCCAACCAATTTTATTTAAAAAGCCGGGCTCAAATAGCAGAACTATTCCATGATAGACCTGATGCACTTGAAAATACGCTCCATATTGCCGCGCAATGCAATCTTGAAATTCCGTTTCATCTTTCCCTGCTGCCTAAGTACCCTACTGAAGCTGGCGTCACAGCTGAGGAAATGCTAGAAGCCGTCTGTTTCCAGGGATTAAAGAAAAGACTGTCAGAGCCATCGAGTCAATATGAAGAGCGCCTTCGGTATGAGTTGGATGTCATTGCCAAGATGAAATTCAGCGATTACTTTTTAATCGTTTGGGACTTCATGAAATTCGCTAAGGACAACCAAATCCTGACAGGGCCTGGAAGGGGATCTGCCGCCGGATCGATGGTCGCTTACGTCCTCTCGATAACGGATGTCGATCCAATCGAACATTCCCTGCTGTTCGAGCGTTTCCTGAATCCAGAAAGAGTCTCGATGCCGGATATCGATATTGATTTTCCTGATAACCGCCGTGAAGAAGTGATTGCCTATGTCGCGAAGATATACGGGGAACTTCATGTAGCACAAATCATTACGTTCGGAACTTTAGCTGCCAAAGCTGCATTAAGGGACACAGGACGAGTTTTCGGCTTGAATTCAAAGGAACAGGAAGCTGTATCGAAAATGATTCCAAATCGTCTGGGCATCACCCTTCCTGAAGCGTTCAAGGAATCGAAAAGGCTGCGTGAATTCGTTAATGAGAGTGACTTGAATCAAAAACTTTTTCAAACGGCGTTATTGCTTGAAGGCCTGCCACGACATGCGTCGACACATGCCGCAGGCGTCGTCATCAGCGACCAGGCTTTGACTGATCATATCCCGATTACTAAAGGGCATGACGGCATCCATCTGACTCAATATCCAATGGACCTCCTAGAAGAACTTGGCCTTCTTAAAATGGATTTTCTCGGACTCCGGAATTTGACACTACTCGATAATATTTTAAAAAATATCCAAAAGGGAACTGGGAAAAAGCTGGACTTATCCCATATACCAATGGATGATCCCGAGACGTTAGCCCTTTTAGGGAGAGGGGAAACAACTGGAGTGTTTCAATTTGAATCTGATGGTATCAGAAAGGTTTTGATCAAGTTGAAACCGAACCGATTCGAGGATATCGTCGCAGTCAATGCCCTATATCGTCCGGGACCGATGGAAAACATACCATTGTTCATCGAACGAAAACATGGATTGGTCCCGATTGATTACTTGCACCAGGATTTGAAGGATATTCTTGAGCCTACATATGGAGTCATCGTTTATCAAGAACAAATCATGCAAATTGCCTCTCGGCTGGCTGGGTTTACACTTGGGGAGGCTGACCTGCTGCGGCGGGCCGTCTCGAAGAAGAAGAAGGATGTTCTCGATCAGGAGCGTCAGCATTTTGTGAGCGGGGCGTTGAAACAAGGATATTCCGAAAAAACGGCAGATGAGATTTATACCTTGATCGTCCGCTTTGCTAACTACGGATTCAACAGAAGCCATGCGGTCGCATATAGTTTCATTGCCTATCAGCTAGGTTACTTGAAAACCCACCATCCGGAATATTTCATGGCAGCCCTCATGACATCGGTGATTGGGAACGAGGAAAAGATTTCCCAATATATCCGTGAGGCAAAAAAGAAGGGGATAAACGTTCTGACCCCATCAATTAACCTGAGCGGCTACCCTTTTTTACCGGAAAAGGAAGGGATCCGCTTTAGCCTCGGAGCCATAAAAGGGATAGGCGGTACAGTTTTAAAAGAAATCTTTGCTGCCAGACGGCAAAAGAAATTCGTTGATTTATTCGATTTCTGTTTGCGGGTATCGGGGAAAATCGTAAATAGAAAAGTGTTGGAGGCGCTAGTGCATTCAGGTGCATTTGATGAATTCGGTGAAGACCGGGCCACATTGTTGGCTAGTTTGGACGTAGCGATCAGCCATACGGAACTGGTAAATCCAGACGATGATCTATTTGATATGTTTTCGGATGGCGAGTTTTCACTCAAACCGAAATACAACCGTGTCGAGCCAATTCCAATCGAACATAAACTGTTCTTGGAAAAAAGCGCTTTGGGCCTTTATTTATCGAATCATCCGGTGACAAGCTACAGGGAACTTTTTCAGTACTTTGGCTGTTTGACCATAGACGAAGCGACAAATAAAAAGGAGTCAAAAGTCTTACTAGGCGCATATATTACGTCTGTAAAAACGATAAGGACAAAAAAGGGCGATGTGATGGCCTTTTTGAGCGTCAGTGATGAAGAGGGGGACATTGAAGCCGTAGTTTTCCCCAATGTGTATAAAAACCATTCTGCAGATTTGAACCATGGACAACTCATTATGCTGCAGGGTACGTTGGAAGAACGGGATGGAAAAACCCAGCTCCTGATCAGGAACATCTACCCGCTTGAAAAAGTGAAGCAGATGAAAGAGGAAAGAAATGGAACTATTTTCCTGAAAATTGAAGCTGACAAGCAAACGAAGGACACGCTACAAAAAATAAAAAAAATTTTAATGCAGCATAGCGGCGAAGCGAAGGTCATGCTTTTTTACGAAAGGGAAAACCGCTATGTTCAGCTGTCTTATTGGGATTGGGTCAATCCAACAGACAGTCTGATTGCCTCATTAGGTAATGCTGTTGGAAAAGCGAATGTCGTTTATAAGAGAGAATAACTGTTTTACAACTTTAATAGATATGTTATATTGAGAACAGGCCGCTGTGGTCTGACCACTAGATTTCAGCATATAGTTTCGGGTTTACCAATTTGTTTAGGAGTGAAAATATGACATTAAGAGAAGAAGCATTACATATGCATCGCTTGAATCAAGGGAAATTAGAAACTGTTTCAAAAGTACAGGTTAGGAATGCCGAAGATTTAAGCCTAGCTTATTCTCCTGGTGTCGCAGAACCGTGTAAAGAAATTTACGATAAGCCAGAAACCGTATATGACTATACGATGAAGGGGAATACTGTCGCAGTAATTTCTGATGGAACTGCAGTGTTGGGACTTGGAAACATTGGCCCTGAAGCCGCTTTGCCAGTTATGGAAGGTAAAGCCGTATTATTTAAAAGCTTCGCAGGAGTAGACTCTTTTCCAATTTGTTTAAAAACGACGGATGTGGATAAAATTGTAGAGACCGTTAAATTACTCGAGCCAACATTCGGGGGAGTGAATTTAGAGGACATTGCCGCACCGAACTGTTTTGAAATTGAAGAAAGACTTAAGAAAGAAATGAATATTCCTGTTTTTCATGATGATCAGCACGGTACAGCAATTGTAACTGTTGCCGGTCTTGTAAATGCTTTACGTCTTGTGAATAAATCAATATCAGAAATTAAAGTGGTAGCAAATGGAGCCGGCGCTGCTGGAATTGCAATCATTAAATTGCTTTATAGCTATGGAGTTCGTGACATTATCATGTGTGACACGAAAGGTGCCATTTATGAGGGCCGTTCGTCAGGCATGAATGAAATAAAAGAACAAGTGGCGAAAGTGACTAATCGAAATAAGCTTTCAGGTCCTTTGGAATCGGTCATTCATGACGCGGATGTATTTATAGGTGTTTCAGCCGCAGGTGCGTTGACTAAAGAAATGGTTTCTACAATGAACCGGGATGCGATCATATTCGCGATGGCTAATCCAGATCCGGAAATCATGCCAGAGGAAGCGAAAGCAGCGGGTGCCAAGGTTGTTGGAACAGGCCGTTCGGATTTTCCGAACCAAGTGAATAACGTTCTTGCTTTCCCAGGAATTTTCCGTGGTGCCTTGGATGTACGTGCGACTCATATCAATGAAAAAATGAAAGTAGCTGCAGTACAGGCCATTGCCGGTTTAATAGAAGAAAATGAGTTAAATGAAGACTATGTTATTCCTGCTCCTTTTGATGCGAGAGTAGCTCCTGCCGTTGCAGCTGCAGTTGCCAAGGCAGCGATGGAAACGGGAGTGGCTAGAATTCATGTGGATCCTGAGGAAATTAAAGAAAAAACAAGGAAATTAGCGATCATTGGAAAAAGTGAGGAATAATTAATTTGGCAGAACGTACTTCTTCATCCAAAATTTATCTCGAAGTTGTTGAGAGCCTACGCAGCATGATTGAAGCGGACAGCCTCCTGCCGGGAGATAAAATCCCTTCAGAAAGGGAGTTATCGGATCGGTTGAATGTTGGTCGTTCCTCAGTCCGTGAAGCACTCCGTGCCTTAGAGTTATTAGGGTTAATTGAAACAAGGCGTGGTGAAGGGACGTTTATCAGGGATTTCCAGGAGCATAAGCTAGTCGAGCTTCTGGGAACCTTTTTTTTGCAAGACAAAAAGGTACAAGAAGATTTGGCTGAGACGAAAAGGTTGATTGAAATAGATTGTTTAAGGATCGTCGCCTTTTTTGCTACGGCTGAAGACATCAAACGATTAATTGCCTGGGTCAGAGCAGGTGAGTTTCGTGATGATGATTTCTTCTTAAGAATTGCCATATTGAACCGCAATCGATTGCTGGAAAGAATTTGGCGCATTATCAACAGCTACGCGAGAACATCAGAGATGGTACAAGGTAATGTAAGAAAAGAAGAATATCTGGCACTTCTTACATATTTGCTTGAACGGGATGAAGAAAAAGCCATCGAAACGTATCTTATTAGAATTAGAAATATGTCGAAGGACGAGTGACACCTTTTTACACGATACTAATTTTATTTCTGATATAGTTTGTACCAAGTATCATAAAAATAGATAATTGGTGGTAAAGGGAGGATTAAGCTTGCTTAAAGAGCTATTTGCGAAGTCTAAGAAGAAGTATGCAACGGTTCCTTTAGATCGGGAGAAACAAGATGTACCAGAAGGAATTATGACAAAATGTCCCGGCTGTAAAAAAATCATGTATACAAAAGAATTAGTGAAAAACAAGAAAGTCTGTCTGCATTGTGGGTTCCACCATTCGATGTCTTCCCATGAGCGTATCGAAAGTTTATTCGATGCCGGCAGTTTTAATGAATTTGATAAAGAAATGATTTCAGTTAATCCACTTGAATTTCCGGATTACTTGGATAAATTGGAAAAGGATAAAAAGAAAGCCAAAATTAATGAAGCAGTTGTTACAGGAGTCGCGAGCATCAATGGCTACCAAGTATCAACCGCCATCATGGATTCCAATTTTCGGATGGGAAGCATGGGCTCCGTTGTTGGGGAAAAAATCACCCGTGCCATTGAACGTGCAGGTGAATTGAAGATTCCGTTTATCATATTTACGGCATCAGGCGGCGCTCGGATGCAGGAAGGTGTTTTAAGCTTGATGCAGATGGCCAAGACAAGTGCTGCACTAAAGATGCTCAGCAACGAAGGCGGTCTGATCATTTCAATGATGACCCACCCTACCACAGGCGGGGTTTCGGCAAGTTTCGCATCACTTGGTGATATTAACCTTGCCGAACCTGGAGCCCTGATTGGCTTTGCGGGGCGAAGAATCATTGAACAGACGATTCATGAAGAGCTTCCTGAAGACTTCCAAACGGCTGAATTCTTGATGAAGCACGGCCAATTGGATGCGGTCGTTAAACGTACGGAATTGAAAGAAACCTTAACGACGATCCTTAAAATCCATGCCCCGGGGGGTGAATGGTAATGATATATGAATTAGAGTTCGAGCGTCCTGTTACGGACCTGAGAAATAAGATTAAAGAGCTGAAGGCAATTACGAAGGATGCTGAGGTAGATCTTACGGTTGAAATCGAAACGTTGGAAAAACGATTAGAGAAGCTGGAAGTGGATATTTATAACCATTTAAAACCGTGGGATCGTGTTCAGATTGCCCGGCATCCGGCCCGCCCGACGACGCTTGACTACATCCCGCTATTATTCAACGACTTCCTAGAGTTTCATGGTGATCGTTATTATGGGGATGATGAAGCGATCGTTGCTGGAATTGCGGAGTTTGATGGACGGGCTGTTACAGTCATCGGTCATCAAAGGGGTAAAGATACGAAGGAAAACATCCGTCGTAACTTTGGTATGCCCCATCCGGAAGGCTATCGAAAAGCTTTGCGCCTGATGAAACAGGCGGAAAAGTTCAATCGACCGATTATTTGTTTTATTGATACGAAGGGTGCTTTTCCTGGTAAAGCTGCTGAAGAGCGCGGACAAAGTGAAGCTATTGCGAAAAACCTTTTCGAAATGGCAGGGCTGAAAGTGCCGGTCATCAGTATTGTCATAGGTGAAGGCGGAAGCGGTGGTGCATTGGCACTTGGAGTTGGAGACCGAATTTTCATGCTTGAGAATTCAACATACTCGGTAATTTCTCCTGAAGGAGCTGCGGCCTTGCTGTGGAAGGATGCTTCGCAGGCTAAGAGGGCTGCGGAAACGATGAAAATCACGGCTCCTGACTTAAATCGCTTAGGTGTCATCGATGAGATCATTCCTGAAGTGAGAGGCGGCGCCCACAGGGATGCCAATTTACAGGCAGAAGCCATCAAGGAAATCCTGACACGTTCATTTAATGAACTATTGCCATTGAACAGTGATGAACTTATTAATCAGCGTTACATGAAATTCAAGAAAATCGGTGAATATGAATTTGAAAAGCAACCTGAGGGGAAACCTAAGGAAGTGGAACAGCATTCATAAACATTTAGCAATAGAAAAAACGTGGTGCCTTGGGCAACACGTTTTTTCAGCCTTTCATTGGAAGTATATGTATGCATTAATGGAAATCATAGAATACGTCTTGTGTGAAGTATGTAAACTTTTGCGCCATTTTACTTCAATTTCTGAAGAGAATCGGTTAGGCTTATAACATCAAGTGTGGCATAAGTGGGTAATTACTGCTTATTGAAGCTTGAAAAAGGGTACAATGATATAACGAAGGTATTGTGAGCTTAAAATCGATTAGTGCTGTAGAGAGGTGACTTTTATGAAAAGAATAGGTGTATTGACAAGTGGGGGAGATTCTCCAGGTATGAATGCAGCTGTCCGTGCGGTTGTCCGGAAAGCAATTTTTCATGAGATGGAGGTCTTCGGAATTTACCATGGCTACCAGGGTCTGATAAATGGCGATATAAGGCAGCTTGAATTAGGATCGGTCGGAGATATCATTCATCGCGGCGGTACAATGTTACATACGGCTCGTTGTCCGGAATTCAGGACAGAGGAAGGCCAGCTAAAAGCTATAGAACAACTTAATAATCATGGTATTGAGGGAATTGTCATAATAGGTGGCGATGGTTCATACAGAGGGGCGAAGGCTTTGACTGAAAGGGGTTACCCTTGTATCGGAGTTCCTGGGACCATTGATAATGACATACCGGGCACGGATTTTACCATAGGTTTTGATACCGCCTTAAATACAGTAATCGATGCGATCGACAAAATTCGGGATACCGCGACTTCTCATGAAAGAACTTATGTGGTTGAAGTAATGGGGAGAAATGCCGGCGATATTGCGCTTTGGGCCGGATTGGCTGGCGGGGCGGAAACGATTCTTTGTCCTGAATATGATTACGACATGGATGAGCTGATCGGGAAGTTGAACCGCGGACATGACCGTGGGAAAAAGCACAGCATCATCATAGTTGCTGAAGGTGTTGGAAGTGCTGTTGATGTCTCCAGGAAAATTGAGGAGAAAGCAGGAGTTGAAACACGTGTTACGGTTCTAGGCCATGTTCAGCGCGGTGGATCTCCTTCGGCAAATGACCGGGTATTGGCAAGTCGACTTGGAGCAAGAGGTGTGGAATTGCTGCTTGATGGAAAAGGGGGCAGGGCTGTAGGGATAGAACAAAATCGCCTTGTAGATTATGATATCATCGAAGCCCTTGCTAAACCGCATACAATTGACAAGAAAATGTATGATTTATCCTCGGAATTATCTATTTAATCTGTTAAGACCCATATTTGCTTTTTTAAGAATTATTTATTAAAAAGAAGAGACAAATAACCATACTACGCCCCTGACTTTTAAAAGGTGGGCAGGCGGCGAGTTTTCCTTAAAGGAGGATGACACCATGCGAAAAACCAAGATTGTTTGTACGATTGGCCCCGCAAGTGAAAGTATAGAAAAGCTGGTTGAATTAATAGAAGCGGGGATGAATGTAGCTCGGCTTAACTTTTCTCATGGCAATCATGAAGAACATGCCGCAAGAATCCGCAACATTAGAGAAGCTAGTGAAAAAGCAGGGAAACAGGTTGCTATCCTGTTGGATACAAAAGGACCTGAAATACGGACAAATAACATGGAGAATGATTCCATGGAGCTGGTAGCTGGCAATGAAGTCATTATTTCCATGAATGAAGTTTTGGGAACTCCCGAAAAATTCTCCATTACTTATGAAGGGCTTCTACATGATGTCCATGAAGGATCCAAAATCCTTTTGGATGATGGATTGATTGGACTTGAAGTGTTGAAGATAGATCAGGTCAGAAAAGAAATCCATACCAAAATATTGAACAGCGGCACACTGAAGAATAAAAAGGGCGTAAATGTGCCAGGTGTTTCGGTGAATCTGCCAGGCATAACGGAGAAGGACGAACAAGACATCCTGTTTGGAATCGAACAGGGTATTGACTTTGTGGCTGCATCATTTGTACGCAGGGCTTCCGACGTGCTTGAAGTGCGTGAATTACTGCAGCAAAATCGAGCGGAACATATTCAAATCATTCCTAAAATTGAAAATCAAGAAGGTGTTGACCGACTTGATGAAATCTTGGAAGTTTCAGACGGCTTGATGGTAGCACGTGGAGATTTGGGTGTGGAAATTCCTGCAGAAGAAGTGCCGTTAGTCCAAAAACAAATGATCAAAAAATGTAACAATGCCGGGAAACCGGTCATAACGGCTACACAAATGCTCGATTCGATGCAACGTAACCCAAGGCCTACCCGTGCAGAAGCAAGTGACGTAGCCAATGCCATATTTGATGGAACGGATGCCATCATGCTTTCTGGTGAAACAGCTGCAGGAACCTATCCTGTCGAAGCTGTGCAAACTATGCATAACATTGCTTCACGTGCAGAAACCGCGCTTAATTATCGGGAAATATTATCAGTAAGAAGTAAACTGAACCGTTATAATGTAACGGATGCCATTGGTCAGTCCGTTGCTCACACTGCACTTAATCTAAATGCCGGTGCAATCATCACTCCTACCGAGAGTGGCCATACGGCAAGGATGATTTCCAAATACCGCCCTAAAGCACCGATCATTGCCGTTACATCCAATGATCATGTTTCAAGACGGCTTGCACTGGCTTGGGGCGTTTACCCGCAGATTGGTCCAAAAGCGACGACTACGGATGAAATGCTTCAAACTGCAATCGATGAAAGCTTGCATTCAGGCTTAGTTTCCCATGGAGATTTAGTCGTCATAACAGCCGGTGTGCCTGTAGGTGAAACAGGTACGACTAACTTGATGAAAATTCATGTGTTAGGTGAGGTTCTTTTGAAGGCTCAAGGAATCGGCAGGAAATCATCGAAAGGTGAAGTGGTTGTAGCCAAGAATGCCAAGGAAGCTTTGGAAAAAGTGAAGGAAGGCTCTGTATTGGTTACAATCGGTTCGGATCGCGATATGATGCCAGCGATTGAAAAGTGTGCCGCATTGATAACGGAAGAAGGCGGTTTAACAAGCCATGCAGCTGTTGTAGGGGTCACTTTGGGTATTCCTGTCATCGTCGGGGCGGAAAACGCGAGCAAAATATTCACGGATGGACAAAGAATAACGGTCGATGCCGGTCGTGGAATCATCTATGATGGCCATGCTAACGTTTTATAAAACGAATTTTTGGCTAAATTCCGGTCGAATGAGGTAAGATGGATGTACCGCACCAGAAATGGGCTGTGCAGGAGGAATGTAGATGAAATATTTTTTATTGTTTATCATTGCGATGCCGGTCGTTGAAATTATTGTCCTATTGCTGTCAGGCAATGTAATCGGTTTTTGGCCAACGCTGTTCCTGATTGTAGCCACTGGTTTAATCGGAGCCTATTTAGCTAAAAAGCAAGGGATGGAAACATGGAAAAAGGCACAGGAACAGATTCGTTATGGAATGATGCCTGGAAATGAAATCATTGATGGAATCTGTATCTTTATCGGAGCTGCACTGTTGTTGTCCCCTGGGCTCATCTCGGATATCATGGGATTGATCCTTGTGTTTCCGCCAACTCGGAACCTCCTTAAGCCGATTGTTATCCGTTTCATGATGAATAGGATGAATAAAGGAAAGGTCACCATCATTCGGCATAAATAGTAAAAGGCTGTCTAAAGCTTCAAGCTTTTAGACAGCCTTTTTGGTCTGTTACAGGAAAAAGCATCCAGGGTTTCACAATGGATGCTTTTTTGCATTTCACCAAAAATGGGAGGACGTTTTAATATGAATGGTTTCCCTCTGTTTCATCTTAAAAGTTCATGATAAAGGGTTGGGAATTGATGGTGAAGACAGAATTGTTAAATTATTTTCGGGGCGAAACGTTGATAAACCAGGCTTTTCTATGCTTAATATTCTTTTTTTTGAATTTTTTAGAAAAAACTGGTGACAAATTTATTCTGTGTGTTATATAATACAAACAGGAAATAAAACAACTGTATTATAACATGAATAGTTGGAAAGGATGTGGAGAGGCAACATGATTACGGAGGCAAAAGGCCTGCAAATTACTGGCACCATTAAACCAGGATATGAACAAATACTTACAACGGAAGCTCTTCAATTCATCGAAAGAATTGAACGGCATTTCGGTGAAAGAAGAAAAGAGCTTTTAGAACGGCGCAAATGCGTTCAAGAAGACCTGAACCAAGGCAAGCTGCCTGAATTCCTTGAAGAAACGAAGCATATTCGTGAAAGTGATTGGACCATTTCGCCCCTCCCGAATGACTTGCAAGATCGCAGGGTTGAAATCACCGGACCGGTTGATCGTAAGATGATCATTAATGCCATGAACTCAGGTGCCAATGTATTTATGGCTGACTTTGAAGACGCCAACTCGCCGACTTGGGAGAATTGCATGGATGGCCAACTGAATCTGCGCGATGCCATCCGGGGTACCATTTCCTTTAAAAATTCAAATGGAAAAGTATATGAATTGAATCAAAAAACAGCTGTTCTAAAGATAAGGCCCCGCGGCTGGCATTTAGAAGAAAAACATGTCCTTTTAGATGGACAGCCAATATCAGCCAGCATTTTTGACTTTGGCCTATACTTTTACCACAATGCAAAAGCATTGATCGAAAAACAAAGCGGTCCATACTTCTACTTACCAAAAATGGAAAGCCATCTGGAAGCTAGATTATGGAATGATATATTCGTATATGCACAGAACGATTTAAGAATCCCGCAAGGATCAATTAAGGCAACGGTCTTGATCGAAACGATTCTTGCCGCATTCGAAATGGACGAAATTCTATACGAGCTGAAAGAACATTCCGCAGGCCTGAATTGTGGCCGCTGGGATTATATCTTTAGCTTCCTGAAAAAATTCCGTCACTCGGATGATGTGATTTTCCCTGATAGGTTACAGGTCACGATGACTGTCCCGAACATGAGAGCGTATTCCTTATTGGCAATCAAAACATGCCACGCTCGGAATGCTCCGGCGATTGGTGGGATGGCAGCGCAAATCCCAGTGAAAAATGACCAGGCTAAAAATGATGAGGCATTTTCGAAGGTCCGTGCAGATAAAGAGCGCGAGGCGAGAGACGGTCACGATGGGACATGGGTTGCCCATCCAGGTATGGTAAGCACGGCAAAAGAGGTATTTGACCTACTAGTTCCAAAACCGAATCAAATATACCGAAAACGTGAAGATGTCCAAGTAACCGCACAAGAATTGCTGGAGGTGCCTAAAGGAACGATCACAGAGGCAGGATTAAGGACAAACATTAACGTAGGCATTCAATATATTGCCTCTTGGTTAAGTGGTAGAGGAGCAGCACCCATTAATAACCTGATGGAAGATGCAGCAACGGCCGAGATTTCAAGAGCTCAAGTCTGGCAATGGATCCGTCATCCAAAAGGGATTCTCGAAGATGGCAGGAAAATAACCGAAGAATTATTCCATCAGATCAAAGAGGAAGAATTGGCAGTCATTAAATCGGAAGTAGGAGAAGAAGCTTTCAAATCAGGAAAGTTCGAAGAGTCTACTAAACTATTCGAAGAATTGATTGAAGCAGATGAGTTTGCTGATTTCTTAACAAATCCGGCATACAAGCAATTATCTTAATATTTAGAA
>NZ_JBHXAS010000029.1:0-48080 GCF_042727425.1 Peribacillus sp. NPDC060253 | reverse complement strand
GAGATATACAGGACTTTAAAACTAAATATTTTACAACCATTTTTTATACATTAAAACAAAATATACCATTTTACCAACATCATTAAACAAAAAAGTGCTCATACTGACAACATAAATAATGAATATCATTTTAAAAACAAGGGCTTTATACCCACGATATATTACATTTATTTATCAAGAGAAATTTTTTTGTAACACAATTACTATTCCACCGAAACATTATTGTCATATAGACCTGTTATTCTAAGTCTACGATTTAAAACAAAGGAGACTATTCATTTTGAAAAAAATACTACTTCCACTTTTCACTGCTTTCTTCCTGGTATTTAGTTTTTCCGGAGTTTCATCGGCTGCTACTACTACATACAAAGTCAAAAGCGGCGACACACTATGGGGTATCGCCAATAAACATAATATAACAGTCAATCAACTCAAAAGTTGGAACAACCTGAAAAAAGATAACATCCATCCAAAACAAGTTTTAAAGGTTAAGCAAACTTCAACATCTTCTAAACCTAAAGCTAAAACGACATCAGCCAAGAAATATAAAACGATCACCGTGAATGCGACAGCTTACACTGCGGATTGTAAAGGTTGCAGCGGTATTACAGCATCAGGTCTTAACTTAAAGAAAAACCCTAAAGTAAAAGCCATTTCAGTCGACCCTAAGGTCATTCCACTAGGAACAAAAGTTCACGTAGAGGGATACGGGGAGGCCATTGCGGCAGATAAAGGCGGCGCAATCAAAGGGAATAAAATTGACGTCTTCTACTCTTCTAAATCAAAAGCTATCAATTGGGGTAGAAAAACGGTCAAAGTCAAAGTCTATAAATAATAGTAAGTACCAGCCTGAAACCTATCAGGCTGGTTTTTTGTTTTTCCCCATTCGTAACACTTCTAAACAACATGTTACCATCATACGTTAAATATTTACCGAAAATTCCGTCAATGTTATGATTAGTACATCTTAATTAAAAGAGAGGTGTGCACTTTGAATATTGTCATTATTGGCGCCGGGGCACTCGGTTCCTACTTTGGAGGAAGATTACAGGAGGCCGGGCAGCATGTTCAATACCTGGTCAGAAAAAACCGGGCCAAACAATTGGAAGAAAACGGCCTTCGTATTACCAGCCCGCACGGAAACTACCAATTTAACGAAACGCATATCATTGAAAATGTTAATGATTTAGGAAAAGTTGACCTGGTCATCCTCGCCGTAAAGGGTCAGCATCTCCCTGGTACTATCCCAGACTTAAAGGTTCTTGTTGAAAAGGGCGCAAAGGTCCTTCCGCTTTTAAATGGATTGGAGCATATCTCGATTTTACAGGACGAACTTGGCGGGGAAGCCGTCATGGGAGGAAGCGCATTCATCATCGCCACTCTTGATGAAAAGGGTCATGTCATTCACTCCAATGATAATCACGATTTAATCTATGGCCCGCTTCACCCATCACAGATGTCGATTTGTGATGAATTTGAACAGGCGGTAGGATCAGCTATCATGAGGGCAAGCAGAACGGAAAACATATTAATGAGGATGTGGATCAAATACATGTTCATTACCGCATTCTCCGGTGTAACAACCGCATCCAACCTCCCTATCGGCAAGATACGGAGCTTTCCTGAAACAAATGGATTGCTAGAAAAGGTCCTTGTTGAAATGAAGGATCTTGCAAACGCTTATGACGTCGGAATTACCGGGCAGAATGTTGCTCAGGCGCTGGAAAACATGGCAGGTTTACCGGATGAATCCACCTCATCCATGCATCAGGACCGTCGGAAAGGCCAAACCCTTGAAGTGGAGCATTTACAGGGCGGCGCACTGCGTCTTGCTGACAAGGCCGGTTTGAAGCTTCCTGTAATCGGAACCCTTTATGCACTCATAAAGCCATTTGAAAATTAATTCACTCTAATACCGGTGTTAAACCGGTATTTTTTTTGCGTCTCTTCGGGCTCTATCTTACATCAACCCTAAATCATTATTAATTCCTCCCCTTCCCCACCATTTATAAATAATCCTCAGACCAAAAAGACCAAAAAGAACAATATCACCAAAAGAATATTCTGATTCTTTATTCTGTTACACTAAAGTTAAGTTAAGAAAGCGCTATCATATAACAAAGGAGAATGCACCTTGAAAATATTAAAAAATCTAACCGTTCAGGTCGTCATCGGTATCATTCTAGGTATAACAGTCGGTTTCTTCTTTCCTGCTTTCGGTGAACAGCTGAAGATATTAGCTGATTTATTTATTAAAATGATTAAAATGGTCATTGCACCAATCATCTTCTTAACCGTCGTAATCGGAATTGGCGGTATGGGCGATATGAAAAAGGTCGGCCGCATCGGCGGAAAGGCCTTGCTCTATTTTGAAATCGTTACCACGTTCGCCCTTGCCATCGGAATCATCGTAGTCAATCTGTTGGGACCTGGTAAAGGGTTTAACATCGACTCAGTCGAAGGCGGAGATGTATCACAATATACAACAGCCGCTTCCGAAACGGAACATGGCGCCATTGCTTTCATTTCTAATATTATTCCTGATAATGCCGTTGCCGCATTGGCTGGCGGAGACTTACTCCCTATTCTATTCTTTGCCGTATTATTCGGATTATCAATGGCTGCAATGGGACCGAGAGTGCAGCCAGTCGTTTCCTTCTTTCAGCATATTGCCGATATTTTCTTCGGCATCGTCGGCATGATCATGAAAGTCTCTCCACTGGCAGCATTTGGAGCAATGGCTTATACAATCGGTAAGTTTGGCCTTGGTTCTCTAAGCTCTTTAGGACAATTAATGGGTAGCGTATATATCACTATGGCACTATTCATCATTTTTATCCTTGGCACGATCGCAAAAATCTACGGCTTTAATATTTTCAAATTCATAGCCTATTTAAAAGAAGAAATCCTATTAGTATTAGGTACTTCATCATCAGAATCGGCTCTGCCAAGCGTGATGAAAAAACTCGAAAAATACGGCTGTTCCAAATCGGTGGTCGGGTTGGTTGTCCCGACTGGTTATTCTTTCAATCTTGATGGCACATCCATCTACTTATCCATGGCAGCGATTTTCATCGCCCAAGCCTATGGTGTCGATTTAAGCATCTGGCAGGAATTGACCCTTCTGGGAATCTTGATGTTAACATCCAAAGGAGCTGCTGGTGTAACAGGTTCTGGATTCATTACACTTGCTGCAACATTAGCTGCTTTCCCTATGATTCCAGTTGAAGGAATGGCCCTCCTGCTTGGAGTCGACCGCTTCATGTCTGAAGCACGTGCCATCACTAACCTAATCGGTAACAGTGTCGCTACTGTGGTCATCTCTAAATCCGAAGGTGAATTCAATCCAAATCAAGGCATGTCCGGTGATATGGGTGAAGTGGCCGTCTCATCTGAAAAATAAATGAAATCATGAAAAAGAGGTGTGCTCATTGCACGCCTTTTTTTATGCCTTCTCTCTCCTTCCTTCAATGAATATACGAGTTTCTAAAAAAAGCCAATCAAAAAAATTTCAGAATCACTAAAAAATGTTTATACTTTTATGTAACAGGTAAAAGTATAAGGTTAAGAGTTATTTTAGTAGTTTGATGGATTTAACCAAAATGGGAGGTTTTATCATGAAGGATTACGGATTATTTATTAACGGTGAGTGGTCGGATTTTGGTTTGGATAAAATTGAGGTCATTAATCCAGCAACGGATGAAGTCGTTGCCACCGTCCCTAAAGGCGGTGCAACTGAAGCGGCGAAGGCTGCAGATGCCGCTTATGAGGCCTTTAACGATTGGGCGGCACTCTCAGTCTACGAACGGGCTGAATTAATTTGGAAATGGCATCGATTAATTGATGATAATAAAGCTGAATTAGCTAAAATCATGACTGAAGAACAAGGTAAACCATATAAAGAGGCGCTTGGTGAAATGACCTATGCAAATGGCTTTCTATCTTGGTTTGCCGAAGAAGGAAAACGGGTGTACGGCGAAACGATTCCTGCGTCCGTCTCCAATAAGCGGCTTTTCGTGACCAAACAGCCAGTTGGTGTTGTGGCTGTCATTACGCCATGGAACTTCCCTGCCGCGATGATTACAAGAAAAGTGGCACCCGCCCTTGCTGTCGGCTGCACGGTCGTCATTAAACCTGCAAACCTGACTCCAATTACCGCTTTAAAAATGGCTGAATTGGCAGAGGAAGCTGGCATTCCAAAAGGAGTCATCAATGTCGTGACAGGAAAATCATCAGAAATCGGTGAAACCTGGCTTCAAGATACAAGAGTCCGTAAATTGACGTTTACCGGTTCTACAGAAGTCGGTAAAACCCTAATGAGAGGATCGGCCGACACGGTAAAAAAAATCTCGCTTGAACTCGGAGGTCACGCACCAGCAATCGTTCTTGAAGATGCTGACCTTAATAAAGCGGTCGATGGCATCATCAGTTCAAAATTCCGAAATGCTGGACAAACATGCGTCTGTTCAAATCGCATTTATGTCCACGAATCCATTCAAGAAGCCTTTATCGAAAAGCTTGTAGCCAAAGTTAAAGAACTAAAAGTAGGCAACGGATTGGAAGATGGCGTCGATATTGGTCCGCTTATCGACCAAAATGCTGTGGACAAGGTTCAAAAGCAAATTGATGAAGCGATCAGCAGCGGCGCTAAGCTCGAGGCAGGCGGAAAATCAATCGGGGGTCTTTTTCTTGAACCAACCGTACTATCAAACATTGATGACAGCATGCTCTGCATGAAGGAAGAAACATTCGGACCACTAGCTCCAATTGCCACCTTCAAGACTGATGAAGAGGCAATCAAAAGGGCAAATGACTCCATTTTCGGATTAGCGGCATACGTTTTCACTGAAAATATCACCAAAGGCATCAAATTTACCGAGGCACTTGAATTTGGTATTGTAGGTTTGAATGATGGACTTCCTTCCGTTCCACAAGCTCCTTTTGGAGGATTCAAGCAAAGCGGGCTTGGCCGTGAAGGCGGACACCAAGGCATCGAAGAATTCCTGGAAGTAAAATATATTTCTTTAGGTTTGTAAAGTATTCAGACACTAAGAAAAAGGGACCAGCTCAAATGAGTCGGTCCCCTTTTTTCATTCCAATATGTCTTCTTCAAGCTTTTCCTCTTTACGGATCCTGATGAACTTAACGATATTCAATACAATCGTTTTAACAACGGAATAAGTCGGAACGGCCAAAATCATGCCGATAATACCGGCAATGTTTCCGGCAACGAGCAAAAGGATGATGATGGTAAGCGGATGTGTGTTCAATTTTTTCCCGATGACTAACGGTGAAATGAAATTACCATCCAATTGCTGAATGACCGTTACAACCAGAATGACCAATAACGCCTCGGTCGGTGAATGAATCAACGCCACAATAACAGCAGGAGCGGCTCCGATAAACGGACCTACATATGGAATGATATTGGTTACAGCACCAATCAGAGCGAATAAGAACGCATAAGGCAAACCAATGATCAAATACCCGATGAACGTTCCGATCCCGACAAACATACAAACAAGCATCTGCCCTTGTATGTATGTAGTAAGCGTCCCGCCAGTTTCCTGAAGTACTGTTAAAGCTGGCTTTCTATAGCTAACCGGTACGAATTTCATGATGGCACTCGGAAGTTTATCTCCATCCTTCAACATATAAAATAGGATGAAAGGAACCGTTACGATCACTAAAGTAATATTCGTGACCACACTGAAAACCGAAGACAAACTGTTTGTTATATTACTAGGTAAGTTCGTCAAATATTTTTGCAGCGAATCCCCTACTTCTTGCAGAGGTACATAATCTTGTTCAACCGTCCACAAAAACCATTTTGACTCAGCTGAATCTTCAATGAACTTCCTTACTTGATTGAAATAATCCGGAAGGTTATTGATTAAGTCCGTAACCTGTTTAGAAAGTGATGGACCAACCAGACCAACCAGTAAACTAATCAACCCAAGGAAAAATACGTAAAGCAATAAAATCGCCAATCCCCTTGGCACTCTCCTTTTAACAAGGAAATCAACGGTAGGGTTGAACAAAAAGTAGAGAAAACCTGAAATCAAGATGGGAAAGAACAATGTTGAGGTAAAAATCACGATTGGTTCAAAAAGAAAAGAAATTTTTGTACCAACATAAAAAAGTAAAGACAATAGTAATAACTCTAACGTCCAAAAATGCAGTTTTTGCTTGAACAAATAATCTCCTCCACTATAAGCATTCTATATGACTCCTTATTTCTAAGGAAACGAAAAATTCTATGTATGATCATCCTTCATTGTTAGCAGTTTACCATACTTCTATAACTTGAATGTATAATTATATGCAAAAGTAAAAGAAAAAAGCCTAATGATACTGTTCCCTATCTATATAATTCCAAACCACACATTAGAAAAAGTCATGTACAAAAACTTCAAAGAATTAGGAGTTCCTAATTTTGATGAATCAGAGAAGAAATTTGCCGCTGAAATTCAAAGGACGCTAACTGAGCAAGAAAAAGGTACTGGTCTAGGGTATAATGTGGACGGCGAATTGAAAGCAGCGATTATGCAATTAAGAGGTAAATCACTTTCAGATCTTCTGCTGCCTTATAATGAAAACATGGAAAAAATCATTATGCCAGGAAGCACAGATGTAGGTGACGTAAGCTGGATTGTGCCGACAGCTCAATGTTCTACCGCTTGTCTCGCGCTTGGAACACAATTGCACACATGGCAAGCTGTTGCAACCGGTACTACTTCCATTGCTCATAAAGGAATGCTACATGCCGGTAAAGCCATGGCAGCCACAGCAGCTGAAGTCATGCAAAATCCAGAACTAATCAAACAAGCAAACCAAGAACTACAAAATCGATTAGGTGACGAATCATATGTTTGTCCAATACCAAAAGAAGTGATGCCAACACCGCTAAAATAAATAAAAGAAATGTTGAACCAATCAGAAAAGAACTGAACATTATAAAGAGTCTGAAGCGCAAAGAGCTGAACCCAAATAAAAAAACCCCGCCGTATTGGCGGGGTTTTGACTCTTATTTTTGATCTTGAAGAGCTGCTTCAAGCATCGTACCGTTTTTAGCTAGGTTCGTATGCCAAGAGAATGCTTTTTCAAGAATATGCGGAGTTTGGTGTCCTCCAGTTTGCGCAACAGCTTCTGTGAAGTATGCACGAAGCTGCGGACGGTAATCAGGATGTGCACAGTTTTCAATGATTAACTCCACGCGCTCTTTTGGTGCCAGACCACGTAAATCAGCGATCCCTTGCTCTGTCACTAATACATCCACATCATGCTCAGTGTGGTCCACATGAGAAACGAAAGGAACGATACTAGAGATATTGCCGCCTTTTGCATATGATTTCGTTACGAAAATACCTAGGCGTGAGTTACGGGCAAAGTCTCCCGATCCACCGATTCCATTCATCATTCTTGTCCCAGAAACATGCGTGGAGTTTACGTTACCATAAATATCACACTCTAACGCCGTATTGATTGAAATCAATCCAAGACGACGGATGATTTCAGGATGGTTAGATATTTCTTGCGGACGGAGAACTAGTTTATCGCGGTATTTATCAAGCTCACCGTAAACTTGCTTTCCTTTTTCTTCAGCTAATGTAATTGAACAACCTGAAGCGAATTTAACTTTTCCAGCATCGATTAAATCGAATACCGCATCTTGAAGTACCTCTGAATACACTTCCAAATCTTTAAATTCAGAATCAAGGAAGCCAGCGAATACGGCATTAGCCACTGACCCTACTCCTGATTGAAGCGGAGCAAGACTTTCAGTTAAACGGCCAGCCTTGATTTCTTCACGAAGGAAGTCAATAAGGTGGTTGGCAATGGTTGCTGTTTCTTCATCCGGCGGCACGATTGTAGAAGGTGCATCAAGATCTGTTGAAACGACGATACCCATTACCTTTTCAGGGTCAACTTGGATACCGATTGATCCTAGACGATCGCTTACGCTAGTCATAGGAATCGGCTCACGCTCCCCTTGCTTTGCTGGTGTATATATATCATGCATGCCTTCCAATCCTTCTGGATGAGAAACATTTAATTCAATGATTACATGTTTCGCTTCTTGAACGAAGATGGCTGAGTTCCCAACAGAAGTGGTCGGGATGATTAATCCTTCTTCTGTAATCGCCAATGCTTCGATGATCGCAAAATCGATTGGTCCGACAATGCCTTGACGAACTTGTTCAGCTGTATGAGATAAATGCTGATCCACATAAGTGACTTCATCAGCGTTTATTTTATTACGAATACCTTTATCCGCTTGGAACGGTAAGCGTTTGTTAATGATACCCGCTTCCGCCATATGTTGGTCGACTTCCGGTCCTAATGAAGCACCAGTAAAAACGTCAACTTTAAATTTTTCTGTTTTAGCCCTTTCGACTAGAGCCATCGGGATAACTTTAGCATCACCAGCACGAGTGAATCCACTCATACCAAGTTTCATCCCATCTTTGATCCATGAAGCTGCTTCTTCCGCTGTTACAACTTTCCCCTTGAATTGTTCATTGCGAATTTTTTTGAAAACGCTTTCGTTCATACAAAAGACCCCCATTTTCGCTTTTCTTACACTTAATTTTATCAAGCCCGTGTAATTGTCACATTCATTTTCGAATGAAAAGCCTTAAATAGAGCACAAACCAGCATTTTTATCACATAAAGGAGAAACCCTAAAATCCCAGCGCTCTTCTGAATTGACTTGCATAAGTTTGACTGACTTGGATTTTTGAATTGTCCTTCATTATAAGTAAAAATGTAGAATGAAAATCAGGAAGAATCTCATGTATATAGTTGATATTGACGATGTACGAACGATGCACCCGAATGAATAAATCACTCGGTAAAATGAATTCTAATTCACTTAAGTTCATTTTATGAAATCCACTCACATCTTCGGACTGAATTCTAGTTTTCCTATTTTGAGCTTCTAAATACATAATTTCGTCATATGGAAGCGGAATCCAGCGGTCATCTATTTTAATGGTCAAAAATGATGTCGGTAAGATTAATGGCTTTGACGGTAAAATGGCCGTTACCGCCCCCAAAGGATTGCCCTCGTCCATAATTGGTACACTTAACCCATAGTAAGGTACGCCAAATACATTACTTTCAACTTGCACCCCAATTTTTTTACGAACACTCAACGCTTTGTACGTCGCTGTGTTTTTACTTATTAAATCACCCGGTTTTATTCTTAAGTCAACCTGCTTACTAGGTTGGTAATAAATGTATTTTTCAGAATCAGCCACAGAAATTGAAGCATCCTTCGGTACAAATTCCCTTATGATATTTAAAACGGATTCGACCGTAAATTGATCCATTTCCCTTCACCTCTTAAAAGAACATATTAATTAATTTGCCCATTATTAAACAGGGCATTCGCGACATAATTCATGGATTATACGAAGACTTACATTTTTTGTATTAACTTTTTCGCAAAATAAAGAAAAAACGAGTTAACTAAGCGAAAAGTGTCAAAAAAAGCAATAAAATTGGATTTAAATTTATGTCCTTATTCATTATAGTTGGAAAGCTCCCCGATTTCCATGGGGGATTCAAGAAAAAAGTTTCGTTATATATATAATTTAGCGCAACGCTATATACGATTAAAATACTACTTCTAATTTTGGGATTAACAGGAAAAAAGCCGTTCTCCTTACAAAGGATTACGGCTAAGTGGCTATTTTTTCAAACGGGGATTTTGAATCGAGGACTTTATACGAAGGGATAAAATTTCCTCTAACTTTTTTAATGGTAAATCGAATAAAAAGAGTCGGTCATCGGGTTGATATACCCCCTCTGAAATGAGTGTATTAATGATCTTCTGTTTTTTTGCATTAACAATTCGGACCAGTCTCCCCATTTTCAACTCCCTTTCTTTGACCTATGGTTCCGGCATATTCGCTCGGAATGATCATCACAAAATTAGAGATCATTCTTTAACGCATCATGCCCCTCTTTTCCTGTACGGATATTAACAACATTCGCCAATTCATAAATGAAGATTTTACCGTCGCCTGGTTTACCGGTGCTTAAGAATTTCCTTGCTACATCCACAACATCCTGAACTGGTACTTCGCAAACGACGATTTCGATTTTCATCCGGTCATGTAATGACATTTCCCGATTTCTACCTCTATATGTTTCCACATAACTTTTCTGAAGACCCGTTCCTTTTACTTCCGATACAGTCATTCCGCTCACTCCTATTTTTGCCAATTCCGCTTTGAATTGTTCGAACTTGATAGGACGTGTTATGATCTCTATTTTCGTTAAAACCTCGGACATATGATCCCCCCTTAAATTGATTCGTGATAGGCTTTTTCACCATGAAGCGTTATGTCTAGCCCCATGGATTCATCTTCTTCACTGACACGTAACGGAACGAAAACGTTAATGACTTTAGCTATGATATATGTCACCACTGCAACGAAAATATAAGTCGCCACGATCGCTACAAGCTGCTTCCACAGTAAATTGAAGTCACCATAGAATACACCATTAGCTCCAGCTTCATTGACGGAAGTGGTTGCGAATAAACCTGTAGCGACGCCACCCCATGTTCCACCGATACCGTGTAGCCCGAATGCATCGAGGGCGTCGTCGTATCCCAGTTTATTCTTCAAGAAGAATACTCCCCAAAAACATACGGCCCCGCCAACGACTCCGATGATGATGGATGATGCAGGCGTTACAAATCCGCAAGCTGGTGTAATGGCAACCAACCCAGAAATCGCTCCGGATACGGCCCCCAGCAATGTCGCCTTTTTATTAGCCATATACTCAACAATCAACCAGCCAATGATGCCTGCAGCTGCTGCAACTGCTGTATTAACGAATACATTCATCGCCACTTCATTGATTGTCAATGCACTTCCTACGTTGAAGCCGTACCAACCGAACCAGATTAATGTTCCGCCAAGAAATGTTAAAGGAAGGTTATGTGGCGCGCTGTCCCCCGATTCTTTCCTTTTGCCTAACAGGATCGCTAATACCAGTCCGGCAACCCCAGAAGAAATATGAACAACGTTGCCCCCTGCAAAATCCAGTGCACCCAGTTCTGCTAACCAGCCTCCTCCCCATACCCAGTGAGCAACAGGGGCGTATACGAATAAAGACCAAAGGATTGTAAAAATCAAAAATGCTGAAAACTTCATCCGCTCGGCTATGCCACCTGCAATGATCGAGACGGTTAAAACGGCAAAGGTCATTTGGAATAACATGAATAAGCTATGAGGAATTGTTTCGCTGTATGGACCAGGTTCGAAGCCAACATCTTTTAAACCAACCCAATCCAGACCGCCTAGGAGTGTATTTCCTGGTGCAAATGATAGTGAATATCCGATCAGCACCCAAAGAATCGAAATGACTGCCAGTGGCATGTAACTATGCATAGCGGTATTCAGGACATTTTTACTTTTTACCATCCCTCCATAAAATAAGGCAATCCCTGGTGTCATGAGCCAAACCATCATTGTCGCCAAAAACATAAATACCGAATCTGCATTTTGCATTTTGTTTTTTTCCCCCTTTTATATTTATGTTATGTTTATTAACACGTTGATGTTATATTTTTTATCATAAACTTAATTTTCTAATAATTCAACTATTTTTTTTGATCTAACAAAAATAATGTTAGGTTTAATAACATCGTTTTAAGTAAAGAAACACAAAATAATGATCCAGTCTCGATACCCACTTAATGGAATACGTTTTTTATAATTAGTTAAGAGGAAATCCGAAGATAAAGAAAAATTTGGAGGGATAAATGGTAAAGGTTAAGTTAAAGTTAGAGCAAATTTTTTTATGAATGGGGATGATCAAAGGAATGGGCAACCTTAATCTTTCGTAAATGCAACAGCCCTTCTCCGATTTAATATCGAGAAAGGGATTATCTATAAACCACATATATAAGGGGAAGCTGCCCTCAAAACGATACGATTTTTCTCGCCAGTTTAAGGCCATTAACGGGACATTTGCCTATTTTCCCTTCCTCCATTTTATAACTAAAAAAGGGCCCTCAGATGAGGACCCTTCAACGGATATTCAGTTAACAGCAACGAGACACTTTCCCGCCTTTTGCGTTATATCGTTCATCCTGTGCTTCGCAGAAAAATTCTTTCCTCGTCTTTACAGGATCTTTCGGATGGTGAACTCTCATATGCGCCACATAGGTATCATAACTAGGCACGCCGACAAGCAAACTGACAAACTGTTTTCTGTAGCTGAGAATCTTAATCAATCTTTTCAACACTGCCACCCCTCCCTTATGATGTCCTTCTAGATACATAAGGTGATTCATGTAAATCTGTATTTTGATTCTTCAAGACCTTTATCCACAACCTTATGGCAGAAATCAGGACAGTGATTACAACGATCATGAAGATGGCACAAAGGGCAGCATCCACATAATCATTGACGATAACCCGTTTCATCTCGGCTAGAGTGGCTGCCGGAGCAAGAATGTCCCCATTATCATAGGCTGCACTAAATTTATCCTTATGAGCTAAAAAGCCAATGGCAGGGTTTTCATGGAACAGCTTTTGCCATCCCGCCGTCATGGTCACTATCAATAAGAATGTAGTAGGCACGAGAGTGACCCATGTATACGCTTTTTTGCCCATTTTGAAAAGGACTGTCGTCCCAAGCAGCAATGCAATGGCTGAAAGCATCTGATTCGCAATTCCAAACAACGGCCAGAGGGTATTGATCCCACCAAGAGGATCGATGACCCCTTGATAAAGGAAGTATCCCCAGCCAATTACACAAATGGCTGTCGCAATAATATTAGGCAGCCATTTTTCCGTTGCGGCAAACGGCTTGTAAAAAGTTCCGATAATATCCTGTATCATAAAACGCCCTACCCTGGTTCCTGCATCAATGGTCGTCAATATGAACAAGGCCTCGAACAGAATCGCAAAATGATACCAGAACGCCATCAGGGACGCTCCACCAACCACTTTCGAAAAGATATGGGCCATACCGATTGCAAAGGTTGGCGCTCCTCCTGTACGTGATAAAATGGTCTCTTCCCCAACATCATCTGCTAAACCGGTAATCATTTCAGGTGTCAAAATGAAACCCCAATCGGATATCGTAGCCGCCACTTGAGCCGGATCCGTTCCCACGACGGCACCTGGGCTGTTAATAGCGAAATAAATTCCCGGAGTCAGTACACAGGCTGCTATCATCGCCATGATGGCTACAAAGGATTCAGTCAACATAGCCCCGTATCCGATAGGACGCGAATGGGATTCACGTTCAATCATTTTAGGAGTTGTCCCCGATGAAACGAGTGCATGGAATCCCGATACCGCTCCACAAGCGATCGTAATGAATAAGAATGGGAACAAATTCCCGGAGAAAACGGGTCCTGTTCCATCAATGAATTGAGTGACAGCAGGCATTTCCAGGCTCGGCATGACGATAAAAATACCAAGTGCAAGTCCGATGATCGTTCCGATTTTCAAGAATGTACTTAAATAATCACGCGGTGCCAATAGCATCCATACCGGCAAAACAGAAGCAACGAAGCCATATACAATCAACATGATGGCGATCGTTTCCCCATTGAATGTGAACATTGGCGCCAATGTAGCACTTTCGGATACAAAGCGGCCGAAAAATAACGCAAGCATCAATAGTACGATGCCAATAATGGAACCTTCTCCAACACGACCGGGCCTTATATATCGCATGTAGATGCCCATGAGGACTGCAATCGGTATCGTCGAGGCAATCGTGAACATCCCCCAAGGACTGCCTACCAGCGCTTTTACAACAACAAGGGCAAGTACCGCTAATAAGATAACCATGATGCCGAGGATTCCGATCATCGCAATCAAACCTGTGATCGGTCCAATTTCCTCTTTGATCATCTCCCCCAAAGATTTACCGTTACGGCGCATCGAACCGAAGAGAATAACGAAATCCTGAACGGCACCAGCTAAAACAACTCCGACTACAAGCCATAGTGTTCCTGGCAAATATCCCATTTGCGCCGCAAGTATTGGACCTACGAGGGGACCGGCTCCGGCAATTGCCGCAAAATGGTGACCAAACAACACCCACTTATTCGTAGGAACGTAGTCCTTCCCATCATTATTCGCTTCCGATGGGGTCTGGCGATCATCATCTAGCTCAAACACTTTCTGTGCAATGAATTTACTATAAAAGCGATACGCAATTGAATAAACACAGAGTGCTGCAGTGACAATCCACATGGCATTAATACTTTCCCCACGGTTTAACGCGACGAAGCCAAAACTTACCGCACCCACAGCAGATATAATTCCCCAAAGAATGACCGACTTAAGCGCTTTCATTTTTCACCATCTCCTCTCATTCGGTTTACTATAAAAAATCTTCATATCATATGGAGTTAGACTATGATCCATTTAATTTAAAGAATTTTACGTATATTCAGAATTATATGTTATTATAAGGTTTTTTAGCAATAGGAATTAAGTCAATTTGTCATGTATTTACAAATATCTTGTCGATTTATCCCTCTTGTTCCACTTTATCTTTTGGTCACTTCAGGATATGAACGTCAATATCACAGCCAGTCCGTTAAATATTCCATGAATCAAAACAGATGGCCAGATGGACCCTGTCTTTTCGTATGCCCAAGCAATTACCAACCCGCTTATAAAATTGATCATTAATGTATTATAAGTAGGGATATGAACGATCATGAAAAGGAAGGAGCTTATGAACATTCCCCTGCACTTTCCCGTTCGGACTCTGACCCAACGGTATATGAAACCCCGATAAAAGATCTCCTCATAAACGGGAGAAATGATGGCGGCAGAAATGAAGCCTATGAAGAAATTAAAGACTGTGACATTCTGTTTTACACTTTCCGTTTTTTCATTTTCATACGTTCCCCCTGCGGACATCATCAGGGCAAGCACCATAATACTGCTAATTATCAATACAATGGTCCAACCTGCTATCGGCCCCCAGTAAGACGCCGCAAATCGGCGAACCCCCACTTCCTTCCAAGATAAGCTGCAAGGCTTTAAGCATACGAAATAAACCCCCAACATAAAAACGATGGCCATAATGAAGCCCATGGTCGTTCCTGCATATAAACTATTCCGAAAAAATGAATCGAACTGCTCTCTCAGCAAGTTTTCAATGAAAACAGGCACAATGAAACATGATAACCCCAACATCCATACTCCTTCCTTAATTCCCCAAGGATCATCTTTAAAATACTCATCTTTGTCAAAATCCATTTTATCCCTCCTGTTCAGTTAAGCTATAATGTAAGTGTAGATGATGACGCAACGTCATCTTCAATATTAATTTGGAGGTAAGACAATGGAATTTTGGACCGTGGGGCAATTGTCCAAACTGGCGAACGTTACGATTAGAACGATTCGGTATTACGACCAAATCCAATTACTGACACCTGAGTTCCGACACGCAAATGGCCGCCGGTATTATACGGAAAAAGACCTCAAAAGGCTTGAAAAAATTTGCTTGCTTAAAAGCCTTTCGGTCTCTTTAGATGATATAAAGACCGTGTTGGATAAAAAGGCCTTCAAAGAATTGCTCCTTCATCAACAACAACAGACACTATCAAGCATAGGGGAAGCGGAAAACACTCTTAAGAACATCCAAACCTTGTTAAATAGCATAGAAGTCGAAGGAGATCTCGATTGGGAGCTGCTGCTGCCGCTAATCAAAAGAAAAGAACATAATCGTGATCAATTCTTCAGCAAGGAAGAACGGCAATCCTTGGACAAACTACCTAAGATGGAAAAAGATAATATCCAAACGAAACAATGGATCAACCTAATAAAACGTATAGAATTAACCATCAAAAAAGGATTTCCTGCCGAATCCGAGGAAGGAAGACTGCTCGCTGAAGATTGCCTGCTTTTATCCGAATTGATTTTCGAAGGAAACAAAGATCTAGAGGAGAAATTCTGGGAAGTCCGTAAATCCGCAGCTGACTCTTCCTCGGCAGGTTTATATCCGGTAAAGGAAGAAATCCTCATATTTTTAGAAGAGGCAATTGCCTCGTTAAACGAAACGGATTGCAAGTCCAAAGTATAAGGTTTTGTGATCAACACAAAAAATGTGCGCCTAACGGCACACATTTTTTTCATCATCCGGTCTGATTTTCCTTTAATGAGCTGCGATATAGTTCGTAATAAAAACCCCTTTTCCGCAACAATTCATCATGGGGTCCCATTTCGATGATCCTGCCTTCATCAAGTACGAGGATTTGATCACTTTGCTGAATCGTATTCAATCGATGGGCAATGACAAAACTTGTCCTTCCCTCCATCAAGCGGTGTAATGCTTCCTGAATTTTAAGCTCGGTAATCGTATCTATACTACTTGTCGCTTCATCCAAGATCAATAGAACGGGATCGGCTAATATAGCCCTTGCAATCGATAAAAGCTGGCGCTGTCCCTGACTGATTCCGCTGCCATCTTGATTCAAAATGGTATCATATCGATCAGGCAGTTTCATGATAAAGGAATGGGCATTGGCAAGCTTGGCTGCATCCACCACTTCTTCATCATTCGAATCCAATCGACCGTAACGAATATTTTCCCGAATCGTACCTTGAAACAAAAAGGAATCCTGTAAAACAAAGCCCATATGCTTGCGGAGACTTGCTCTCGTTACCTGCTGGATATTCTGGCCATCGATCAATATCCGCCCGCTGTTCGGCTCGTAAAATCGGGCAAGAAGATTGATGATCGTAGTCTTACCGGCCCCAGTCGGCCCCACTAGCGCGATGGTATCACCTTTTCCCGCATGAAAACTAACATCATATATCGTTTGGTCCTCTTCATTATAGGAAAAGGAAACACCTTCAAAGTCCACCTCGCCACAAACATCCCGAAGTTCGCAGGCCTGCTTCTCATCCATTTCTTCCTCTTTTTCATCAAGAATGGAGAAAACCCGCTCCGCACCAGCAACAGCTGAGAGGAGTGTATTGAATTGGTTAGCCAGATCATTTAGCGGTCGGGTGAATTGCCTTGAATATTCGGTGAAAATGACGATGACACCGATGGAGACCGTTCCTACTCCGTTCAGCGCCAAAAACCCGCCGACTGCTGCTATTACCGTAAAACTCAAGTTGTTCAGTAAATTCATCAGCTTGGGAATCAGCCCAGAATAAGATTGTGATAAAAATCCGGCTTTCTTTAAGTTTTCACTCCGGGTGATAAAATCACGAATCACTTTATCTTCCTGTGAAAAGGCCTTTACGATCCGCTGTCCAGAAATCGTTTCTTCAATAAATCCATTCAGTTCTCCAAGGTTCTTCTGCTGTTCTTTAAAAAGCTTTCCCGTCCGGTTCGTTATCCATCTCAATCCGAAGAACATAAGAGGAACGATGAATAAGGTTAAAACCGTCAATAACGGGCTCAAATACAGCATTACCCCGATGGTTCCGATCAGTGTCAGCACACTTGAAAAAATCTGGATCACGGAACTGTTCAAAGTGGAACTGACATTTTCTATATCATTCGTGACCCGGCTCATCAATTCCCCATGCTGACGTCGGTCAAAAAAGGGAATGGACAATTGGTGAAGCTTTTTGAACAATTGATTGCGCATCGCATAAACCGTATCCTGCGCAATGCCGATCATCCAATAATTCTGAAGCCACATGGATAGGGAATAGAATATATAGACGCAAAGAAGCCCGATAAGAAGGCTAATCAACCCACCGCTATCCTTTGTGACAATATAATCATCAATGGCCCTGCCAACAAGAAACGGGCCAAGCAAACCCAAAACCGAGCTAATCAATACCATGAAAAGGACACAAAATAGCAGGCTTTTTTTCGTCGCCAAGTAGGGGATGATCCTTTTTATCGTATTCCATGAGTTGACCGGTTTTGACTTTGCCTTATCGGGAGATATTTTTCGACTCAAGAGAAATCCCCTCCTCCCCAAACTGTGAGTGAACGATCTTCCTATAAAGATCACTTATTTGAATCAAATCTTCATGTTTCCCTTCGGCGAGCACTTCACCATTTTCCAGCAACAAGATTTTGTCCGCCTCCATGGCTGTACTTATTTTTTGTGTAATGATGATTGTCGTGCACGTATAGGCCTTTAAAGCGGTGAGCAATTTACTTTCCGTTTTCAAATCCAACGCACTTGTACTATCATCCAGAAGGAGAATCTTCGGTCTGCGCACCAATGCTCTCGCAATCGATAACCGCTGCTTTTGCCCTCCTGACAGGTTCACTCCTTTTTGCCCTAACTGCGTTTCATATTGCTTCGGGAGTTTCATCACGGTTTCATGGACCTGAGCATGCATGGCTGCTGCCATTATTTCCTCAATCGACGCCCCTTCTTTCCCCCAGGCAATATTATTTTTTATCGTTCCAGAAAAAAGCAGGGCCTCTTGTGGTACATAGCCGATCCCTTTCCGAAGCGAATCCAGGGGAATATCTTTCACATCCTGATCATCTATACGAATGGAGCCGCTTTCAACTTCGTATAATCTTGGAATCAGCTGAAACAGGGATGTTTTTCCGGACCCTGTTGCTCCCATAATGGCAAGTGATTGCCCCGGATCGATAGAGAAGTTCAAGTTTTTCAATACTGGTGTATCTGTTCCAGGAAAGCGGAAAGATACATCAAGAAACTTGATTCCTCCCCCCTTGACGGCCTCACTCTTGCTTTCCATCTTACCTTCATCGTTATCTATCGGAGTTTCAAATATTTCCGTCACTCGTTCCGCCGAAGCCTTTGCACGGGAAATGACCGTGATCAGCCATGAAAAAACGGAAAGTGACGCCACAATCCTTGTTGCATAATTTACAATTGCCACAACTTCCCCAACCTGTATATCTCCCGTTGTAATAAACTTGCTTCCCAGCCAAAGGATGATAAGGATCGCGACATTCATGACCAGCATCAGCATGGGCATGGTCGTTTCAATTAAACGGAGGGAAGTGACAGTCTTTCTTTTCAACTCGTCATTCGCGTCGTCAAACCTTCCGATCTCATGGTCCTTACGAAGAAAAGCTTTGATCAGGCGCATGCCTATCAGGTTTTCCCTCATGACGCTATTGACGTTATCGAGCTTTTTCTGGACTAGCTTAAATAACTTGGCCGCTCGTTTCATTACCCACCCCAGGAAGAAAACAAGAACAGGAATCGAAATGACCAACACAAGAGATAGTTTCAAATTGACCGCAATAGCCATGATTGCCCCGCCGATTACGATTAATGGTGCTCTCGCCATGATACGCAGGCCCATAAAAACCGTATTTTGAAGCTGGGTCACATCATTCGTCATCCTTGTAATCAACGAGGAAGTCGGGATGTTATTCAAATTCGCAAAAGAAAACGCCTGTATTTTACCAAAAAGGCTTTTCCTGACCTCATGCCCAAAACTTTGACTTACATGTGATGCTGTAAAGGAATTAACGATTCCTCCAAGAAATGAAAAAATGGAAAGTCCAACCATGATACTTCCCCATTTAATCACCACCGATAAATCTTTTTGTAAAATGCCATCATCAATTATTTTTGCTATAAATAGAGGTTGTAACAGTTCAACACCGAGCTCGACGACCATTAATAATAAAGCAAGAATGATCAAGAGCCAGTACGGTTTAAGAAATGAGGACAGTTTTATCATCTATGACACCCTTCGATTCTTCATATGTAGATAGCATCTTTCATCTTCTCATTATACATTTTTATACAGATTTTTTAAAAGATTTAAGCTGATTTAAAGGTTAGGCAAATAACTTGTTTTTTTTTTCATAAATGCTCTTGACAAATAACAGGAAATAAGCGAAAATTCTAATTGATAATGATTTTCAATTTCATTATCGATCTCTGAAATTTGATAAGCAATTGCGATAATCTCTTATCGTACCCTTTTGATATTGTACATAGTTACAATGTCGCCCCGGCTTCTCTGTGCCTAGTAGTAAAACTTATATGCTTGTTAGCGAATGCATGTCACTGGAATATTGCCCCCTCTTTATTCAAGTCATTTTATTCACGTTGGAAGCATATTAGGCAGCCGGGGTTATTTTTTTTAAAACTAATAAACTTATATATAAGATTAAAGGAGCAGGATGATCATGAAACTTGAAGATATCATTAAAGAACGGCGCAGCATCAAGCGATTTAAGGACATTCCTGTTCCTCTTGATACCATCCAAACTTTATTGGAAACGTCGACGTGGGCACCAAACCATAAAATGACCCAGCCATGGCGCTTCGTCGTGGTTCAAGGTGACAGCCGCATAAAACTGGCAGAAGCAACCCGTGCCTTCATGGCAGGCAAAGAGAAGGATCCGGAAAAGAAAAAGGAAGCAGGACAGCGTGGATATAACAAACTTATTGGTGTCCCGATGTTTATCGCAGTGATCATGGAAGAGAATCCAAATCCAATGATACGAGAAGAAGATTATGCAGCTACAAGTGCTCTGATCCAAAATTTCAGCCTGCTTGCCTGGGAACAAGGAATCGGGATGATATGGGAAACATACGGCATGATACACAGTATGGAGTTTCGTGATGCTCTAGGCGTGAAGCCTGGCGAGAAAATCGTCGGCAGTCTTCACGTTGGCTACCCTGATATGATCCCCACCCCACGTCCAAGGAAAGCGATCGATCAAATACTGACCATTATGGACTAATATAAAAGGAAAGCCTCCAATCTTTAATTGGAGGCTCAGACTGTAGACAAACTCGATGAAAATCGAGTTGAACTGCCCCGTAAATGTTAGACACCAAACTAACATTTACGGGGTGTTTTTTTATGGCTTTTACAATTTGAACGTTGTTTTAACGTAGGGAACTCGCTTTCCGCGGGCGGTCCGGGAGCCTCCTCGGCTTACGCCTGCTGTGTCTCCCCTTGACGCGATTTCCCCGCAGGAGTCTCGCATCTTACGCTCATCATAAAGAACCAGATAAAAAGTCCAGCCTTACGTATAGTGACTAAAAGATTGATCACAAAAAAACCCCCTTCTAAAAGGAGGTCACTGATCTATTATTCTCAAAAGAACTCGTGATATAATGCCTGAATTGCCGTCTCTTCATTGAATCCTTTCACGCCGAACATCATGCTTACCTCTGAAGATCCTTGGTTGATCATCTCAATATTGACCTTTGCATCGGCCAGCGCTTTTGAGGCTCTTGCCGTTGTACCGACATTATGGCGCATTCCTTCACCTACAATCATGATTAAGGCAAGATCATGCTCCACCATCACTTCATCAGCATGAAGTTCTTGCTTGATGCGTGAAATGATTTTCTTCTCGGCATCACCCTTCATCTGGTCCTGCCTTAATATTAGTGTCACATCATCAATGCCTGACGGAATATGCTCATATGAAACACCGTAATCTTCAAGGATATGCAGCAGTTTCCGGCCAAAACCAACTTCACGGTTCATCAAATATTTGCTAATGTAAATACTGCAAAATCCCTTATCACTTGCAATCCCGATAACCGGACCATTCGTATTATCCCGTGTGCTCACAATGCGGGTCCCTTGTGCCATCGGGTTGTTCGTATTTTGGATATGGACAGGTATTCCCGCACGGAATGCAGGTATTAGCGCCTCATCGTGGAATACCGAGAAACCGGCATAAGAAAGCTCCCGCATTTCGCGATAAGTTAATTCCCGGATCCCTTTCGGATTGGAAACCACATTCGGATTCACCGCATAAACGGCATCTACGTCCGTAAAGTTCTCATACAAATCAGCTTTGACGCCATTCGCAAGTATCGAACCCGTAATATCGGAACCGCTCCTAGAGAAGGTTAAAACATCACCATCTAACGTATACCCGAAGAATCCTGGGAATACTACGATTCCAGGTTCATCACGAAGAGCATATAATCGATCATAGGACTCTGGCAGCACCTTGGTAAATCCACCTTCATCCGTTACGATCAAGCCAGCCTTCTTTGGATTTATATACTGTGCCTCTATCCCGCGGCTTTGGAAATAACCTGCGACCAGCTTCGCATTATTATCCTCACCGCTGGCCTTCAAGGCATCCAAATAGCGCTTCGGGTTAGTTTGGTCTGCATGCAACAGTGCCATTAAATTTTCATGAATCCCAGTGATGACACGCTCGGATATATCCAGCTCTTCAGCAATGCTCGCATAGCGGGAGACCACGTCCTCAATTAAAGGCTCACCGTTATTCCCGCGCAGCTGCTGTTCTGCAGCCTCAATCAATAGATCCGTCACCTTTATATCATCGGAATTGCGTTTCCCTGGAGCCGAAACGACCACGATCTTCCTCTCTGGATCTGAAACAACAATTTCGAATACCTTCCTCAACTGTTCACCTGATGCAAGTGAACTTCCTCCAAACTTTGCAACTTTCATCTCGACATCCCCTATTTTCGTAAATATTCTGTCAAAATCAACTCTCCCTATTATTACGCTTTTTAGCGAAACAATCAAGTGGAAATTCCATTATAGGAGGACATTTGTATTTTCAAAAAGGACAAAGCAACAGGACCGCTAATCGAGAATGGCTAAAACAAAAAAAAGACAACAGGCATATGCCCATTGTCTCTCCTATTCTTTAACGATTATCCACAGTTTCCGGGTATAAGTCATGATTCATCAAGCGGTAATCCGCCATTTCCTCATACTTCGTACCTGGTTTCCCATAATTGGTGTATGGATCGATGGAAATTCCGCCCCTAGGAGTGAATTTACCCCAAACTTCAATATACTTCGGGTCCATCAATTCGATTAAATCGTTCATGATGATGTTCATGCAATCTTCATGGAAATCACCATGGTTCCGGAAGCTGAATAAATAAAGCTTCAAAGACTTGCTTTCCACCATCTTCACACTTGGAATATAGCTGATGTAAATGGTTGCAAAGTCTGGCTGCCCCGTTATCGGGCATAAGCTAGTAAACTCCGGGCAATTGAATTTGACGAAGTAATCACGGTTAGGGTGCTTGTTATCAAACGACTCCAGAATTTCAGGTGCATAGTCGAATGTATATTTTGTCCCTTGATTCCCAAGCAATGTAATATCATTTAATTCTTCTTCTTTTCTTCCAGACATAAAAAAGTCCTCCTCTTCCACGTTTGTCAGGGGAGATTCATAAAATGGGCCTCTATATAACAAAAACCATATCTCCTCAAAGATATGGTTGATTCGCGAAAAATATCAAAGCCATAGTTTTTTTAAGAGGGTGATGCTATGAACCTCTCCCGTTATCGGGAAATATTTTAAATTGTCATAGTAAATATAAAAAAAAAAAGACAATCTGTCAATGCAACTCTCTTAAATTGGGTTTGATTCCTTTATATATTCAGTTTAAAATGAAACAAGCAGTTCACCCTATAAGAAGGAAGAGATCATACAAATGTGGATTTTTGCAGCACTCATCACCAGTTTATGTTTCGGTATCAATAATAGCATTTTCAAATGGAGCAGCGGAAAAGGCTATTCCAAGATACATATCCAATTTTTCTTTTATTTTTCAGCTTTTATTTTGTCCATTTTTTATGGAGTATTTATGGATGGTTTGAAGCTGGATTGGCTATCTATCTTGCTTGGTGCAGCTATTGGTGTACTGAACGCTAATGGTAACATCCAGATGGCAAGCGCCTTTGAAAAAGGGCCGGCAAGCTTGACATCACCATTAATCGCAGCGAATGCCATATTCCCCATTCTCTGTGCAGCTTTAATTTTTCACGAACATATTTCTACCCTGCAGTGGAGTGGAATCGTCTGCATGTTTCTCGCTACCTTAGTCATTCAGTATACACCTAATGCTAAAGGTAACCATCAATATGTCCCTTGGATTATGCACACATTATTCTCCATCTTATCTTTTGGTGTACTCGGCATTCTTATGACGACATCAACACGTCTTCATTTAAACTCCCTTGATATCCTTGTATCAATGTATGGAGGCGGAATGCTTTATCTTCTTTCGGCTCTAGCCTTTAAAAATGAAAAAATCAAGCTAAAGGAAGTCAAAATCGGTTCCTTAGTAGGCTTTTTAAGCATGATAGGCTATGGATGTTATTTCTTTGCATTGAACACCGGGATCGCAAGCATCATTTTCCCTGTCGTCAGCCTGAACTGTTTAGTTGTCGTATTCGCTGGATGTTATTTATTCAAGGAAAAACTAAAAACCTATCAAATTGCCGGAGTATTTGCAGCATTAATCGGCATTATCTTAACTAAAATATGAATATAGTTCATTTACAAAAACAACCTGACTGTCATGTGCACACAAGCCAGGTCGTTTTTTTATTTAGCCGGGAAATAGGATTGGTTCAAAAAAAGTGTTGACACATCCTTTTAAATAACAGATAATTTTGAATATTGATTCTTCCAATTTTGCTGCTTTTGAAATGTTTGAAAAATCCTCTGCCACGGGTATAAAAGAAGTAGGTACAACCATCTCATTTAATTAAGAAAGGAAAGATGCAAAATGGTAAAAGTTACAGTAACAGTTGATTTCCAAGGAAAATCTTATCAAACTAACGTCCTTACTAAACCGGGTACTAATCAAGAAGAAATTTTACAACTAGCCCTTCATCAAGTAGAAAAACAATGGAAAGCATAAAAAAGCAGGCATCGTAATAGATACCTGCTTTTTTATTACCTTTTTGATCTAATTTCTAAAATCACTTTTCACTTGCACTATAAAGATCCCCTTTACAGATATTCCCTCCCACTTAAAAGCAATTGTTTTTTCCTTCAATCTGAATAACCAGTAATTTAGAATTACACAATAAAGACTTATAAAAAAAGACGGTCTTTTTAAGGACCGTCAAGTTTGTAGACAAAAGGAATCCTATCTAACGGTTAAAACAAAGTTGGTTGGAACGGTTGTGCGAGAACTCCTGCGGGAAAAGCGCGTCCAAGGGAGACCCCTCAGGCGTAAAGGAGCAAGGGGGACGGAAAGCGAGTGCCTGGAGTGGTAATCTAATTTTTACATACCCTCAAAAAAACTGTAGACAAACTCAATTTTCATCGAGTATATCTACAGTCTGAACGCTCATTTTAAGGACCGTCTTCTTTAATGTTTTTATACTAAATTTCTTATTAATGGCATGGAATGTTCTTGAAGGCTATCGGAAAGCAGGCTATAAGAAACTAATTTCTTCTTGTACTGCTTAACTACATCAACGTGATCGTTGTAAATGTACACAAATATCCTAACATCCTTTTTGCCACTTTTAGTATCAATGACTAATGGAGTCCCACTGTTCTCTGGATGTAAAAACAATTGCTCGTTACCCGGGAATATGTGATTTTTCTTTAGAAATCTAGCTTCATTAAAATAATTTATGACTTGGAGTTTTTTTTCATTTTCCAAGCGTTTTCCGTTAAGGGTTACGATAGAGTTGGCTTCGCTAAGTTCAGAATGCAGTTTAAATTTGCTCAGAATCCAATTCACTGTATCGGTCGGAAGACAAGAAACTAATATTTTAACCAAACTTAAGATAATTGTTAAAATCAAAACAGGCAATGTCATATTTCATCATCTCCGCTATGGTCTAAATTTATTGGCATATAACTAATTATAACAAAGGGACGGATGGATTTTCATAGAAGATGTGACCGTTCTATTAACGTTTCGCTTTTCGTGAACCCCGAAATAAGATCCAATTTTCATGCAGCGAATTAGAAAAATATATACTTCAACCACTGCAATTAAAAGCAAAAAAACTGGACGTCATGATGACGACCAGTTTTTTCGGAATTGCTTATTGATATCCCCAAATCATTGTTAGCATTGTACCGAAAATCGTAACTAATGCAACAAATAATCCATAATAAACGTTTGTATAAATCGATGCTTTATCTTCAGACTCTCCTGCATGCATGAACATGACCAATTGAAGTGCTGCTTGCATGAAGGCCGTCACAAGCAGGACGATCACTCCCATTTTAAGTGAAAGATCAAACACTATAACTGAAAGTGCAACCAAAGTCAGGACTAGTGAAAAGGCAAATCCCATTACTTGTCCCCGTGGGAATAATTCTTTCATATTACATCATTCCTTTCAGGTAAACGAAACTGAAGATGAAAATCCAGACAACGTCTAAGAAATGCCAGTATAGTGAGAAGATGAAAGCCTTGTTTGTTGTTTCTGGAGTAAAACCGCGTTTTTTAGTCTGCAGAATGATGAATGTTCCCCAGAACAAACCAAGCGTAACGTGAGCTCCATGCGTACCTAGCAACGTAAACAAACTAGATAAGAAAGCACTTGTTTGGATCGTTGCTCCTTCATGTACATACTCCACGAATTCGTAGATTTCAACTCCCAAGAAGCCTAAACCAAGAATAAGAGTGATAACGAAGAAACTTAGCATTGCTTTCTGTTTACCAAGTCTCATTGCATTGATTCCAAGGCCGATGGTAAAACTACTTGTTAAAAGGAAAATGGTTTGAAGCATTAGGGTTGGCACTTTAAAAAGTTCTTCCCCTGATGGGCCATTCCCAGTTCCCTCAACTAATACAAAGTAAGTGGCGAACAGTGTAGCGAAAAGAGCTATTTCTGCTCCCAGGAAAATCCAAAATCCAAAAATCTTTAAGCGATTTTCTTCCGTGCTATATTCTAGTGGCAGCGAGCTATCTATTTTCATTACTTAGCACCTCGCAATTTATTTTCAGTTTCTTCAATCTCTTCAACGGAGATATAACGTCCGTGATCTTTTTCGAATGAACGAAGCGTCATACAAGCAAAGATTCCGATTGTTGCAATGATTGCAATGATCCACATGCTGAATACCATCGCAAAGCCCCAAACGAAGAAGATACAACTCAGGATAAATGGCACGCCGCTGTTATTTGGCATATGAATCTTTTCTATTTTACCGCTGAATAATTTAAAGCCCTTTTTCTTAGAATCCCAGAAGGCTTCCGTAGATTCAACTGTTGGTACAACGGCAAAGTTGTATTCAGGAATTGGTGTATGCGTTGCCCACTCTAGAGAACGTGCATCCCATGGATCGTTTGAAATATTTCTTGATGCATAACGAGTGCTCCAATAAATGTTGTACAAAATTAAAGCAAAACCAATTGCTAAGCCAATCGCTCCAACGAAAGAGAGCATATTCAATGGACCATAGCCCGTTGATTCAGAGTACGTGTACATACGACGTGCTTGCCCATCTAAACCAGTGATGAACATCGGGAAGAATGTTACGTTAAAGCTTATTGTAATGAACCAAAACGACCATTTCCCAATCTTTTCGCTCAACATGAAACCGAACATTTTTGGCCACCAGTACGTAAAACCAGCAAGTACGGCAAATACAGTACCTGGAATCAATACGTAGTGGAAGTGAGCTACTAAGAACATTGTATTATGGTATTGGTAGTCAGCACTTGCCATCGCAAGCATAACTCCCGTTACCCCACCGAGTGTGAAAATCGGAATGAAAGCTAAAGAGTAAAGCATTGGGACGGTAAAAACGATTTTACCTTTCCAAAGTGTGAACAACCAGTTGAATATCTTAACACCGGTCGGTACGGCAATTGCCATCGTTGTGATGGAGAAGATACCGTTAACCATTGCACCGTGACCCATTGTATAGAAATGGTGAGCCCATACAACGAAAGAAAGAGTAGAAATAGCTACCATGGAGATAACCATCGAATTATACCCGTATAGGTTCCGGCGTGCAAAAGTTGAAATGATTTCACTGTAAATACCGAATGCAGGTAGAATGACTATATAAACTTCAGGATGTCCCCATACCCAGAACAAGTTTGCCCAAAGCATATCACTACCGCCATTAGCCATTGCAAAGAATTGAGTTCCGAATAGGCGATCCATTGTCATCAACGCAAGAGCAACCGTTAATACAGGGAAAGCGAAAACGATAATAAAGTTTGTTATCAAAATGGACCATGTGAACATTGGCATTTTCATTAAACTCATGCCAGGTGCTCTCATTTTCAAGATGGTTACGATAAAGTTGATACCAGTCAGTAATGTACCGATACCAGCAATCTGAATCGCAATCGCGTAATAGTTCGAACCGACTGATTCAGCGAATTCGTTACCTGCCAGTGGGAAGTAAGAAGTCCAACCTGCATCAGGAGAACCACCGACTACGAAAGAGATGTTAAATAACATCGCACCCATAAAGAATAACCAGAAGCTTACTGCGTTTAGACGTGGGAATGCTACGTCACGCGCTCCAACTTGTAATGGTGTAACAATGTTCATTAACCCAATAATAAATGGCATAGCCATGAACAGGATCATGACAACCCCGTGTGTTGTAAAGATTTCATTATAATGCTGTCCATCCAACAAACCGTTATCTGGAACAGCCGTTTGAGCACGCATCATGAGGGCATCTGCGCCACCACGGAAAAGCATAAGTAATGCTGACAAGATGTACATGATACCAATCCGTTTATGGTCAACTGTTGTTAACCATTCACGCCATAAGTAACCCCATTTTTTAAAATAGGTAATTCCGGCAACAACCGCGATCATGGTCAAGCCAATAGCAATCATGGATGCATAAATTGCAGGACTTGGGTGAGGTACGGCAAATCGATCAAAGTAATCCATACTTTTGTGACTCCTTTCAGGAAAATATTCCTTATCGTGTAAAACTAGTAGTTTAATAGAACGTGAGTTAAAACTTTAATGATTGCTGTGTTCTGAATGTCCCTCGTGTGAATCTTTGCTGGACTCCTCAGAATCAGTTTTTTCAGTATCAGATGTTCCGTGGTGATGACCTGAATTTTCACCCTCTGGAGCTGGAGAAAACTTCAAGTGAGTCCCAGTGAACGTGGATTGCCCCACATGACCTGGTTCTAATAATTCATTGAATTTATCCTCAGTAATTGGTTTAGCCGTAGCTTTAATTTCATCTACCCACTTATCGTATTCTTTTGTAGGCAATACATTAACGTTGAACGTTTGCTGAGCAAAACCTGAACCACTGAAGTTTGAATTTCGACCCATATACTCCCCTGGCACATCAGCAGCTAAATGCAACGTGGTAACCATGTCGGACATCGCGTATTTTTGTCCACCAAGTTGTGGAATCCAGAAACTGGCGATTGGACCGAATGAGTATAGTTTAAATTCAATTGGCCGATCAGTCGGTAAAAACAAATAGTTAACTGTTTCTATGTCTTCTTCCGGATAACTAAAATGCCACTTCCAGTTAGAAGATGAAGCGTAGATAACTAATGGTTCTTGTTTTTCGTAACCTTTCGGTGTTGCCTCAACTTCATTTGTTGTTTTTACAGTAACAACTGAAAGGAAAGCAACGATTAAAATTGGAATCGCTACCCAAATTATTTCAAGAACCTTACTTCCTTCAATATGAGGTGGTTCATAATCATCACTCTGTTTGGAAGCACGATATTTCAATATCATAAGGACATACAGTACGACAACGACAAGAACGACAAAGGCCATTGTCCAGATCGATATCATAATAACATTTGCTTGTGTTGCAGCTACTGGCCCTTTAGGGTCCAAGACCATTAATGGGTTATCGCAACCAGTTAGTACAGTTGCAATAGTAAAAAGTATAGTTAATAAAGCCCATTTCATTTTCATAGTACTACCCCTTTCTTACATATTAAAATTCCTATTGGTAATTATTCGGATAAAGTGTTACCATATTCACAAATACCGACATACCAATATTAATCCCAAGTGTTAAAAAAGACAATACAAAGTGACATCTGTCACATAAAGTTCATGAAAGAGCAGTAAGAAGATGGTAATTGACCTGAAATGTTCGAAAACCTAGCGCAAATGAAATATAATAGGAATTTATAATCTATTCCCGCAAAGGTCTACATACTGTTATAGCTATTTACAGCTGTTCCCTATCTTATTTTAATATAATGAGTTATAATTTCACCTTATAATTTCGTACATCATTAGTCCCTTTATAAGCCCTAATGAATACACTTTTATTTACATCTTGAATTAAACACGAAGAGTAAGTAAATGAAGGGTTAATATAATTGAAGAAAAACAAATTTAATTCCTTTAAATAGCCACATGCACAAAATTCCTACAACGGATCTGTTGATGCAAATAATAAAGCCACCCACACAACCGTAAGTTCAGTACATTATATCCACCGGTTTTGGGTAACAAAAAAAGAAGCAGGGTGTCAAATTGACACCCTGCTTCTTTTTGCTTTGGCCTTTGTTTTGATTTTTATGATTTTGGTCGTTTCCGGTTCAACTCTTTCACCCTTATGAGTGTTCATCACCATTTCTTCTGTCAGGACAAAAAATATGCCAACTAGAAAAATGGCAGCTGCGCTTAATGTGATAGCCATTCCAACAGCGGTTAAAATATAATCTTTATTGTAATCGCTTACAAAAAAACTTAAGGAAAAAATGATCATCCCGATTACACACCCTGTGCCTGATACCCATTTCACTGCATCTAACATCTTCTGATTAGCTTTCATTATTTCATCCCCTTTCTTTCTATTTTATGACAATTCACAAATTTGTCAAACTTTTTATAATTTTCAATATATTCTCAATGAAAACCTTGACAAATTAAACTGATTACACCAGGCTTTTAGGCATTTAAGACTATACAGAAAATTAATAAAACAGGATAAATACACTATCATTTTTCCCTATATTATCCTTTTCTATACCATTTCTTTTACTATCATTTACAAAGAAAAAACCCCTGAAGCATATCAGGGGTCAAACTACATTCTATGATTTCTGTAATGTTATCGTTACCGTTTTCTCTTCCGTCCCCCTATACACCTTAACCTTTACTTTATCGCCGATTTTCTTATTTGTGTATAAGTGTTTCCTTAATTCTGCAGCGGAATTGATTTTCGTTCCATCAATCTCCACGATGATGTCCTGTTGCTTAAGACCTCCATTCTCTGCAGCCGATCCTGATTCTATGCTCGTAATCATCACACCTGTTTTTGCAGCTTCAGGTATATTTTGAAGGGAATACTGCGGCAGCTCTTCTATACTTGCCAGACTCACTCCTAAATAAGGCCGTGTGATTTTTCCGTTTTCAATAAGCTCCGTTACAATTGGAATTACATCATTGCTCGGTATGGCAAACCCTAGGCCTTCGACACCGCTTTCGGAGATTTTCAGACTGTTTATGCCGATTACTTCGCCAGCCGTGTTGATCAATGCACCACCGCTATTGCCAGGGTTAATCGCCGCATCCGTTTGAAGGACATCCAGTTCCCACTCCCCGTCCGATGTATCGACTGAAATGGAGCGCCCGGTCGCACTGACGATCCCTTGAGTAACAGAACGTGAAAAATCAAGTCCAAGAGGGTTACCAATGGCCAATACTTCTTCGCCTGGACGTATGCTATCTGAATCCCCGAAATTAATTCCCTCTGGTGCTTTCGAGGCATCGATTGTCAAAACCGCCAGGTCCGTCAAAGCATCAGCGCCGACAACCTCTGCCGTCGCCTTTTGTCCATCATACAATGAAATTTCGACTTCCTTAGCACCTTCGATTACATGATTGTTCGTGATGATATAAGCCTTCCCATTATCTTTTTTATAAATGACCCCTGAACCAGTGCCGCTCTCAACCGTTTCACTTTTCGTGCTTTGCTGCTGGAAGGGGTACTGATTTTGCACCTCTTGTAAATTCACGACCCCTACGATCGATTTGGAAGCTGATTCAACCATATCTGCCCGATCATTTGAATCTGAACTTGTCGATAACTTTTCTGCATTGACACTTCTATTCTTTTCCACTCTTTCCGTTTGCTCTACCCCTGCCGTTTGGGTTGACTCATTCATTGAGTTTTTCCCTTGATCAATAAAGTCCCCGCCAAATACAAATACAGAAGATGTAACCATGGAAGCAATTGTCCCAGAAACAAGGCTAGTTAGCCAAAGAGATTTGCCCTTTTTCCGTTCTTCCTTCACCCTGACTTGCTCATCACCATCATAATTCTCCATCTTAATCCCTCCTGTGAATGTCCTTTACTTGCTTCAATCATAAACAGGAAATATTAAAAAATTCTTAAGAAATAAAGAAAGAGTCAACTTTTTTTAAAAAAATAGGTTTTTCCATCGAATCCTGCTCCGTTCATGTCGCCTAATCACAAAATAAAGAGACCTCAACAGGGCCCCTTTTCAATTCGACCATTCAATTATCCTTACATGACTTCATAAACTTCTTTTGTCTTTTTATTCACGCCATACCAGCCCCAAATAGCATTGTGGCCACTTTTCTGACTGCTATCCATTTCGAACACTTGAAAAATGTAATTTCCCTTTTTGTCATCATGATCATATTCGATTTGCAAATGCGGAAAGTTTTCCATGTCCACGTAATCTTTAACAAGTTTCTCCGCTTGAGATTTACTTAATGTACTAACTGACCCCTTACTCCCTTCTTTTCCTTTTGTATCCATTGCCGCCTTATCATCTATTTTGGATGTAATGGTCCCGTCCTCATTTGCTTCCTCAACCTGCTCCGCTTCATCATTCCCCTCTGCTGTTTCTATCGTGGCGGAATCTGATACCGGATGCATGTCCCCCGCCTTTAAAACCATCCGTTTACCTTCCTGGTATTTTGCCTTATATGCGGTTGCTTCTTCAAAATCTCCTTTGGCCGAATCAAAATCCTGTTCGTCGTATTTCTTCATTCCACTCGCCAGAAAACCTGAAAGATCCATTAACTCTCTTGATTCCGGTGTTTTTGCTTCTTTATAAGCTAATTCAAATGCCTCGTGGGCTTCTACATAATTCTCCTCATTCAACTGACTTTTCCCTAAATCCATATTGGAATCATAATTCCTGGTTACGCATCCTGAAGTAATCAACACCAAAAAAATAACCATGATTGATCTCTTCACTATATCCCTCCTCACTTTCCCAAAGTACTCTTCCATATTATTCTAATCTTAAACCATTTTATTAGAAATCCGATACCTCAATTTCATTAAGGAAATGTTTACTTTTATGATTAACTTTTTACAAATAGTGGTACAGCATCAATAAACGTATGAAAGGATGATGTGCAGAATGATGCAGGAAAAACAGACCTATCATGTCGATTTGGTCAGCGGCGACGTACTCGGACAAAAACTTGAAGAGAACCCGAGCTTCACCATACACGCAACAGATGAGGAACTCGCAGAATTGAAACAATGCTTAGAGGAACATCGGACAGATGACTTGGAGGCATATGCCCGTTCACATGTTCCATATCTTCTCTATCATCATGACCGGGCAAATGATAAATACGATGCAGCCATGAAAAGGCTTTATGCCCTCATATATAAATTAGGCGATAAAACGGCCCGAAACCATATTGAAGAAATCGGCATATTGAAGGATAACAAATTCGAGGGCAATGAAGAAGTGCAAAAATTCAAATAAAAAAATATGAACAGAACCTGACATTCTAAGGTTCTGTTCTTTTATGATAAGACTCCTAAAAGGGATATATATGAAATGTTCGTAGGTAAAGTCCTTCAATCTACATATTTATCTTTCAAATATTCTGAACCAATACCACCAATGACCATCAAAGCTAATGGTAAAAAATTCGACACAGCTGGCATACTTTCCAAAATTGTAATATCTGTGCCAACAAATTTGTTAAGACCAAAAATAATTAATTTAGACACTAACAAAAATGCTCCTAGTAATAACACGGTATCAAAAAATAATTTCCTTTTTGGAAATGCTAACTGCTTACTTTCTCGTATTATTTTTTCTTTCAATTCCTCATCACTCCTTAATAATTCATCTATCGTAATATGAAATAAATCACTTAAATTAATGAGTACTTCAATACTTGGATAGTTTTTTCCTGTTTCCCATTTGGACACAGATTGGCGACTCACATGAATCTTCTCTGCAAGATCAGTTTGTGACCAATTTCTTTTTTCTCGTTCTTTTTTTAATCGTTCGCTAAAATTCATTGTGAGTTCATCGCCTTTCCTTACTCCTAGTATTGTGAGATGAATTATGCAAAGTAAAGATAGTAATAAGTGCATTACTATGCAACTTATGAGTGACACCGAGGAAAACCTTGATATAACAAGGGTATCCGTTTAATTTTCCGGAACTGCTGTAGAAAGTTAAAACTAAAAAAGAAGTTGCAGCCAGTCATCAAAAAAGTGGCCAAGACTTTGGATATAACAAAAAAAGCAGCTATGTAAGCAGCTACTTAATCATATAATTTTTTAATCCAATAAACCATCTTACTAACACATATATCAAGAATTAACCAATTGACTTTAATAAAAAAAGCCTTGTATAGACAAGGCTTTTTTTTATCGGTGTAATCCCCGCTTGTTTAAATTCACGAAGCATTTTTTGCTTTTGACCTTTGACCATTCTTCAGGATGATTCCGTGAGTATAAATTTGAGAATCAAAGCATAGCACAAACGGTTCTTTATAGAAGAAATCATTTCCTCATAATTTGTCTAAAGTTTCTTTGCATTATACTTTAAACTCAGCCATAGTTGAAGAAAAAGCGTTATAGAGTCCAATTGATAAGCAATCCAGCTTGAGCTAAACCACCACCGAAACCATATAATAAAATCTTCTCACCATTACTGAGTTTTCCTTCAATTACTCCTTTATCTAAGGATAATGGTATGGTTGCTGAGGAAGTATTTCCATACTCCACTAAGCTATTTAATGTACGCTCTATTGGAAAACCACTTCTATCACATATTGACTCAATCATTCTTAAATTTGCACTATGCGGAACAAACCAATCAACATCATTCAAATGAATTTCAGTATTTTTCATCACAGTTTGCATTCCTTTTGGAACAGTAGTAACAGCCCATTTATAAACCTCACGTCCATTTTGTACAAGGTTACCACTATTATTTAAGTCTTCACCATTTATACGTGTCGAAAGGTTTGTACTATATAAATTTTTTCCGCCTTCTCCTTCCGAATATAAATGTGAAGAAATAAAACTTGGTTGTTGTTCATCGTATTCTACAAGAACTGCTCCTCCACCATCTCCAAATAAAATACAAGTGGCCCGATCTTCATAGTCCATAATTTTAGATAAAGTATCAGCTCCAATAACAAGAATTTTCTTGTTTAAACCAGATGTTACTAATCCATTAGCTACATGCAACCCATAAGTAAATCCTGCACAAGCAGCATTTAAATCAATAGCTCCAGTATTCTTAATTCCTAGCTTTGCTTGGACTAAAGACGCTACACTTGGAGTGTTGAAATCTGGTGTAAAGGTACAGACAATAATCATATCAACGTCTTCGACAGATTTATCATACCGTTCCATTAAATCCTGTACAGCTTTATAACTTATATCACTAGTAAACTCTTCTTCATGTGCAATTCTTCGTTCTTTAATACCAGTACGTTTAACAATCCATTCATCATTGGTTTCAACCATTTTTTCTAAGTCTTTATTTGTTAACCTTTTTTCTGGAACATACGAACCTATTGCAGTAATACGTGCTTTGGATTTGAACATAGAATAACCACCTCGTGTTATGATTCGCATCATTTTTATACTTGATATTAATAGTTGGTACTAATTATAAAGCAAAAAAAATCTTATGCAACTAACCGTTCCCTTTAATTCCATAAGAAAAAGAGCTGAACGACAAAGAACGATCGCAATTGATAATATAAGAAGACTCTGCTCCTAAATAGTAAGGTATATCGTAGCCAGAACATCCTGTTAAAACATACTCATCTTGGTTGTTCTCATTCTTAATCACTTCGATAGTTTTGCACTGATGTGTTTAATTGAATTACCTCCATATTCGTCTCTTGTCGTGTCACTCGTCGCTCCCAGCGTTTCTGCATTAAATGTTATATCACTAATAATCGCGTCTCCTTCTTTAGTATAGAAAACTGCCCGTTCTTATCCTCTTCCTCTTTACTTACATTTTGAATATATTCTTTAAGCCTTGTTAAGTTCTCTATACCATCGTGCTTGCTTCCTATGTCTGTTTGTGCTGATTTGAAAGGTTCATCTTCATTATCGGTTCTCGATTTAGAACAACCTATCATTTAAGTTAAAATCATCACAATTAAAACAAAAATCCCTTCCATAAACTCTTTATTCCACACCCTTTCTTACCTATATAACGTGATAAATAACTGTAAGTTTCAAGCATTTTTGATATACTCAACTGCCTCAATGGATTAAATGAGTTATGATGACCATATATCCATCTCCCGCCCCTTTAATTGAAAAAGGAAAAATCCTGTTGTATGTCCAACAGGATTTCCATCAATATTTATTCGAAATTCACAATTACACGATTCTCTTTTATTTTGATTGCATGCATATAGGAATCTTTGTATAAACGTCACGAATTCATTTTCAGTGTTTTTGTTTGTAATAGGTTACCGCGAGCGCAAGTGCCAGCACTGTACCTTTGACGATATCCATCGCATAATAGGGCACAGACATCATGATCAGCCCATTTTGAAGGATTCCGATAAGAACTGCACCAACAAATGTTCCAAAGGCATTTGGTTTTCCCGCTCCTAAAACGGAGGAACCAATGAAGGCTGCTGCAACAGCATCCATTAAATAGGGGGATCCTGAATTGATTTCTGATGTCATGACCCTTGAAGCAAGGACAATTCCCCCAATCGCCGCAAGTAGTGCTGAAAGCAGATAGGCAAGCACTTTGTATTTATTTACCGATATCCCGGAAAGTCTCGCCGCTTCCTTATTTCCCCCAATAATGTACATATAGCGACCATGCTTCGTATAAGTCAAAAAGATATGGGTCGTTATCACAATGATTGCCATGATCAATATGATCCATGGTACCTGCCCAATTTTCGCGAAAAGCGGGCTGATCAGTCCAGTTGCAAATGTTCCATCGGGCATGACCATATTTTGCGAAACCGTCGCCCCTTTTGTATAGGTAAGGGCAATGCCCTGGATAATGAACATAGTAGCCAATGTCATCAGCATATCAGGGATTCTCAATTTAACGATCATAAATGAATTCAAGGCCCCTACGACAATTGAAGCACCGATTGCGGCTAAAATGGCAATCAATGTATCCTGAGAAAACCAGACGAACATTGATATAACGATAGCATTTGCCAATGATGCGACAGAACCGACGGAAAGGTCGAAGCCATCCACCGTTAAGGATATCGTAATACCGATCGCAATGATGGTAACGATTGATATGGAACGTAGAATGTTAATCAGGTTATTAGTTTGAATGAAAGATGGATTGGACAGGGTAAAGATTCCAATCAAAATGATGATTGTCAATATTGTGCCGTATTTATAGAAAAAGTCGAACAAGTCCACTTTTTTCTTTGCCTTCGCTGTCTGTGTAACAGGAATGGGTGCGCTCATCCTATTTTCCTCCTGTAGAATAGAATAATAGTTCTTCTTCGCTGGTTTTGCTCGTTTCTAATTCGATGACAGTGCTCCCGTCATATAACACATATGTCCGATTGGTAATGCCCATGATTTCGGAAAGTTCGGATGATGCATATATGATGGCTTTCCCATTTCTCGCAAGCTGTGAAATCAATTCGAATATATCCTTCTTAGCTCCAACATCGACCCCTTTTGTGGGTTCATCGAATATATATACATCCGCATCGGCTAATAGCCACTTTCCAATGGCAACTTTTTGCTGGTTACCACCTGAAAGGTTTTCGACTCTCACTTCCCCTGAAGGAGTTTTAATGCCAAGGCTCGCAATCAGTTCTTTCGCTTTTTCTTTTTCGGCCTTACGATCCACGAAGCTGAATGACTTGCAGAATTTGCCGATACTGGCTGCAGTCAAGTTTGCCGTGACCGTTTCCTGAACAAGGACCCCTTCTTTCCTGCGTTCCTCCGGTACTAGTGCTAGTCCGCTTTTCACTGCATGATGCGGCGATTTCAAAGTAAGTTTTCGGCCATTCAGGACGACTTCACCCGCTGTGATCGAAGTATGACCGAAAAGGGCTTTACACAGCTCCGTTTTCCCAGCCCCGACCAGCCCTGCCAAGCCGATTATCTCGCCTGCCTTTAGATGAAGGCTAACATTTTTAACTTTCGCTGCATCTGACAATCCCTTCACTTCCAGTACAACCTGTCCAATCGAAGAATTCACTTCAGGGAACTGCTCATCCATGGTTTTCCCGAGCATACTCTCGACCACTTCGGTTCGGGTGATTTCCTCCATTTTTCGACAAGTGACACGCTCTCCATTCCTCATGATCGTAATTTCCTCACAGATTTCAAATATCTCAGGGAGACGATGGGAAATGAAAATGATTCCCACACCTTTTTGCTTTAATTCATTTACAATTCGAAAAAGTTCTGTCGTCTCCGTATGACTTAACGGAGCAGTTGGTTCATCGAGAATCAAGAATTTGCATTCTGTCGAAACGGCCCGCGCTATCAGGACCATCTGTTTTTCAGCCAAGGTAAGGTCTCTTACCAGCTTTTTCGAAGAGACACGAATTTTCATATCATCAAGAATATAAGAGGCTTTGTTGTGCAGCTCTTTCCAATGGACCATCTGTTTTTTGCCCATGTTTTGGACCATATCATTCAGCATTACATTTTCCCCAACCGTTAAATTAGGGATCAGTACGGTATCTACTTCCTGATGCACAATTTGAATGCCTTGTTCCTGCGCCTTCTTTGGCGAACGGATATCCTGCTTCATCCCATTCAAAAAAATATCACCTGAATAATGAACATGAGCTCCTGATAAAACTTTCATTAACGTCGATTTCCCTGCTCCGTTTGCACCGACCAATGCATGTGCTGTCCCTGATTGTACAGAAAAATCAACTTCACTTAGCGCCTTTACCCCCGGAAACTCAATCGAGATCTTCTTCATTTCTAGTTGTGTGCCCATGTCCATCCCCCCTATTGAACAGACACTCCCTTCTACTGAAAGAGAGTGCCTCTTTTTACTTTTTATAATGGTCTTTCAAAACTTTCATCCAATCCTCTTCAAATTCCTCTGATACACCCCAGCCATCGACAATACCAGATAGATTGGACATGTTTACCGCTTCTTTTGAAGCTTGGATTTGCTTTTGTGAAATTAGTGAAGCCTTTAAGTCATATGTTTGCGGCGTTTCTTCTCCCGCTAATTTTTTTGCCAATAACCTCATATTCACTGCACCGATCAATTTGGGATCGACTGCTGCCGTGTAGTCCCATGAGCTATCAGCTGATTGGATTTCCTGAAGATCTGCATTTGATACATCAATTCCATATATCTTCACTTCATCCCGGCCTGCTTCTTTAATAGCCCGAGCCGCTCCGATAGCGAAGGCATCCCATGTTGCAAATATTGCATCCAATTTTCCTTTAGGGTATTTATTCAGCATTGCAGCTACTGCATTCTGTGTCTGAACGGAAGTATCAGCTGATGCCACTCCGAATCTTTCGACTTCTTTAATCCCAGGATTTTCTTTTAATTTTTCCTGATAGACTGCGTTTCGTCTTACCATTGGAGGGAAACCATCCACCCAAAGATAGGCAATTGAAGCTTTACCTTTCTGTTCTTCTATCAATTTATCAAAAGCGAGTGTTGCCAGTGCTTCATCATCCTGTGATGTTAATGTCACACCGTCTATTTTGGATAGATCACTAATAGAATCGAAGGTGACAACGCTTTTACCTGCATCAACCAACTTTTGAACGTCATTCACTGTCGCTGCATCATCCCCATGGGAGATGATATAGCCGTCATAATCTTCCTCCAAAGCCTGGGCGATGGCATCATGGAATTTAGCCGTATCTCCATTGGCTGTATATGTATCCACTTGAAATCCTAAATCTTCTCCTTCTTCCTTCGCTCCAGCTAAGTATTGAGCCGTATGATCATCTCCGCCAATTTTACGGATCACTTTGATTTTGGCTCCTTCCCCTTCAGCAAATCTTTCCGGTACATTTTCAAATGATACCTTTTCTTCTTTCTTCGCTTCTGTAGAACTCTGCCCTGTTGAGCACCCCGTTAATAGCAAAGCCGAAGCGATGGCTGAAACGAATACCCCTTTTATAGACCTTCTCATCTTGTTTCCCCCTAAAATATCTTATTATTCTCATCAATCTAGTTGGTGAAAATCCTAAAATAAAAACCTCTCTAGTATAGAGAGGTTTAATCAGCTGATTTGCAGACTTGTCCCTCTCTTATCTGTCAAAACATTTCTGTTTTGCAGGATTTAGCACCAATTCCTAATGGAACGGTTGCTGGGCATCTTAGGGCCAGTCCCTCCGCCACTCTTGATAAGAGAATATATTGTGATACGTTTTTTGTAATTATCACTTTATCGGGATATAGTCATAAAGTCAATAGATTTTTGAATATTTGAAATGTTTCTATTTATTTTTTATTTTCTTTGCAGTTGGGCTAGACGTTTTTTCTCAATTTTTTCAAGTCTCTCCAACTGACGTAACTTCACTTCATACAAAGTGATCGGGTCACGGTAAACTTCCGGATTTTCTTTCATATGCTCCAATGCTGCCTGGTAGTCTTTAATTTCAGTCTGCGTTTGTTCAATTGTTTTTTGAAGTAAGGCAAATGAACTGCGATAGAAAAGTGAAATGTCACGATCCAGGGATTTTTCAAACAACCCGAATTGGGTAAGGAAACGTTCCGTGATCATCTCAGCAACATCCAGGTAATCTTCACTTTCCAGGTATTTCTTATAACGATTGTACATATTGGCTTTATTTTGCGGTATCGCCCCAAACAGCTTTCCTGCTCCTTTAAGCAGCAATTGTGATGGAGTCCTGCGCATAAGGATATTAACGTCATCGATGCGGATACTGCTTGTCATCCGATCGGCATCACGACGCCAATCATCCAATACTCTGAAGTCACCTGCAAGCGTAATTCGTTCTTCTTTGTATAATTCATTGAAACCAGCACTCATCTCATCCATAAATTGTTGGCTTTGTGTGAATTCCATTTGGGAACTGGCAATCCAATCTTGAAGAGAACGGTAATACTGCGGCATGATTTTATCAGATATGAATGCTTGGATCCGATCATTCATTTCCTGGTTTAACTGTATATGGACCTGACTGAAATCACTGCTCTCCGTTAACGATTTAGAACAATCCCTCAGTAATTCAGGAATTTTGGAATAAAGTTGATTTTTCACTTCATCTTTAAGCGAACGATATGACCTTATGATATTCTCACTTTTTTCTTTTTCCAAATCAGCCAGTTGATTGACCGCTCCATTCAGTTTGATTTCCATCTGTTCATTCCAAGAAATGGAGTGCTCACATTTACGCTCATTAGCTGCCCGTTTTTCTAACAGGTTAGATAACGTTTTACGGATGAAAGCAAGGATTTTTTCAGACCTTTTTTCTTTCCAATTATCATCTTGATAATTCGATTGAAGGAAAACTGAAAGGTCCTTCAATTGCTGCTTGCTGTCATAAAGTTTGGAGAAAGCGAATACTTTCGCATTTGGGAAGTATGCATTCACTTTATCCCACGTTTCGTCTTCCATTCTAACTGCGACTTGATCACTGTATATCGTATCCATTTTATTTAATAAGAAATGAATCGGAAGTTTCGGGGCCATCATTTGAATTTCCAATAACAGGTCCCGTTCACTTCCGGTGAATGGCGCCCGGGCATCAAGAACGAACATCAGTCCATCACTGCCATGCAAATAGCTTTGGAAGTCGGATTCTACGCTTATTTCCCCATTGAACCCCGGTGTATCCAATAATCGCAGACGATTATTTCTCAGGTAGTCACTGATAAGGGTAACATCGACAATCGTCCCGCGCTGACGGCGTGTTTCATCCAATTCAGTTAACTCCATGACAGCTTTGCGATCTGTATCGGTAATTTCGAGGATTTCCAAGTCATCCCCGTCTTTGACACTCACTAGGGACGAATGATCTTCGGCAGCAATACTTTCACCAACAATTGACTGAATAAAGGATGTCTTGCCATTTCCTGTACTTCCCACAAGTAGAAGATTGAAATTTCCGGTATCCTTAAGCCCCTCGACCATCCAATTAAGCTTATTGCCAACCCTTAAATCATTCTCATCAGCCCACTGGATAATGGAATTGAATAATTTTTCCCCCGCTTCCAGTCCGCCTCCCAATTTAGGGGATTTCACTAACAGACTTTCTGCATCCTGAATGACCAGCGCATTGATCGTATCCGGGAAGATTTCATTCCAGGACAACGCGGATGCCGCTGCAAACAGCGATAGCTCCCCATCTGCGATTTTCAGCCAGTTTTCCAGCAATCTTGGCACGACAGGACTTAGATCTTTGATTAGGTGCGTTCCTTCAAGCAGACCTGCATAAGCATCCCGGTAATAGACGGATAGCTCATCCCATACATCTGCGGTGTTTAATTCGATGGTATCTATCAAGTTATTAATCACTCTTAGCCATTCGAAATAAGAATCCGTATATTTATAATTTTTCCAAAGGGCAACCGTCACCTTTTCGAAACGCCCCTGGTCGAGTGTGTATAGCGAGCCTAGGACCGTTGAAAAATAATCCGGATCCATCGATTGGGCAACACCCTGCTGGATATACGTTTTCAGCACATCGAACCAGCCCATTGATTCTGTACGGATACTTTCATTCGCCGCCAATACCACCGCACTGTTCCAATCCTTTTGTTCTTCAAAAAAGGCGCGTGCAATTTCCGTGACATTCGGGTAGTCCGGTTGAAACTCGACTGCTTCTTTCACCACTTTGGAAGCCAGATCATTTCTGGATTCTACTATGTACAGTGAAAACAGTTGCAAAAGAACTTCTGTTTTCAAGACCGTTTCACTCGTATCGACGGATTTATAGATATCCTCTGCGGTTGAATACATTTCCAGTTCAAAATAAGCATCAGCGATGTTTTTCTTTGCCCATGAACCAAGTTCCCCTTCTATGTTTTCCCATTTAAAAATGGCTGCTTCATAGTCGTGGTGCTGAAAATATACTTCACCCTGAGCAAATCGAATTGCCGTTAAATCTGCTCTTTCCTTTTTTTGTTCCACGAGAAACATTTCACCCAAAGCTTGAATGGGGTGCTTCCTGGAATCCTCAATCATCGTTTCATAATATTTTTTTCCGATCAGACGTTCGTCCATCTTTATTCCCCCGATATATTTCATATTTTCAATTAAAGGATAATCACTGATTTGATAAGCCTTCTAAAAGACCTTACATCCAATTTATAGCTTCCTTTAGTTAAGAAAATTATTTATAAAACCTTAAAATATTATTTTAACAAAACAATATGGTAACAACATGTCAACACTCTTACAATTTTAAAACAGAAACAAATAGAAATGTAATGTTTTTAATAAACCGATACAGAGATGTCATTTCCATATTCGAGAAAATATGTTTTTTCTGCTTTTATCCATATCAAATAGAGGTGAGCGAACCATTCTTTCCCCCTCTAAATTCCCAGAAGCCAGCCCGTTAACTATCTACTTCGTCCATTACTAAATCCCCATTTTTGCGTTCATAGAAAAAAGCAGTACCCTCATTCAAAAAAGGTAACTGCTCTCTGATAAGCTCCGAACAGTCGTTGTCCTTTGACAAATTAGGATTATACCCCTGTACGCTTACGTTGGTTATTCGGCTTTTTGGTCAACTGGCTTTTAAGTTGTTTCGTTTTCTTCACAACGCCCGTTTCCAATTTATCTTTACTTGATCCCGCTTGCTTTTGAGCCAGTTTTTGTTTGACTGCATCCGCCAGGCTTAATTTTTTATTTTCAGACATACTGTTATCTCCTTTAGTGTTCTGCCTTCTATTATAATATAGTTGCGGTTAGAAAGATAATAGGGAGTTATATCCGATTCCCATTCAAAAAACACCCTGGATAAAGGAAGTTTCGTCAACAGGGGACTAATATCCTGCTCTTTAAAAAGGAATAATAATAAATTATATTGACTAACCGTCATTCTGATTGTAATAATCGTCGGTTTCATTCTTTCATGGGTCTGAATCAAATTTTAAAAGTATCGGTACTATTCCTTGTGATGGCTTTTCCATTAACGATTGTCCTGACATTCCTCAGCCGTCGATTCAGCCCCCCAAAAAAGGTATACCGGAGTGCAATGACCTTTACAGGAGTATTTTGCTTTGATAGGTGGCCTGAATGCATTCGGCTTACGTTTAGAACACTTGCAAGCAATGAGTGATGCACTTCCCTTTTCTGCCTATGGTATGGAATGGATCATCCATGCACTCGCAGACACTGCATTTGGCCTTCTGTCCAGTCAAATCGGACAAACAGCTCCTGCAGAGGAGTTGGAAATCGAAACCTGATGATAATGAAGTGAGCAGATGATTTTACAGATCATCTGCTTACTTTTTGCATGTCCTGCATTGCTTTATTTTGGAAAACACCTTCCACTTTTTGTTATGATGTGGTTAAAGGAGATGAGAAGTAATATGTCTAAGCAAACCCGTATTGGTAAAACAGATCTGTATGTAAATCCGATTGGCCTTGGCACGAATGCCATTGGCGGACATAATCTATTCCCTAATCTAAGCGAGGATACAGGAAGAAATGTTTTAAGAACGGCATTGGAACAGGGAATTAACTTTTGGGATACAGCTTTCATTTACGGTCCTGAGCGTTCCGAAGAACTTATCGGTGAAATCCTAAAAGAGACCGGCAAACGTGAGGATATAATCCTTGCCACTAAAGGAGCCCATAAATTCGTTGATGGCAATATCGTCTTTGATAACTCTCCCGCTTTTTTGAAAGACGCAGTGGACTCAAGTCTAAGAAGACTTCAAACCGATTACATCGATTTATTCTACATCCATTTCCCTGATGAAGATACACCAAAGGATGAAGCGGTAGGTGCCTTAAAGGAATTGAAAGATGCAGGTAAAATCAAGTCAATCGGTGTTTCCAACTTTTCATTCGAGCAATTAAAAGAAGCAAATAAAGACGGCTATGTCGATGTCCTGCAATCTGAATACAATTTATTCAAACGAGGGGCGGAACAAGACTTACTGCCATATACGGCCGAAAATAACATCTCCTTCATTCCCTATTTTCCCCTTGCTTCAGGCCTGCTTGGCGGCAAATATAATCAAGAGTCCACATTCGTGGACGGACGTGCAAAAAGTCCGCTTTTCCAAGGACAGGCCTTCGTAAGCAACCTGCAAAAAGTGGAAGAAGTAAGAGCGATCGCCAACAGGAAGAATGCCGATGTCGCCGATGTGGTGCTAGCTTGGTACTTAACTCGACACTCGATAGATGTCCTGATTCCCGGAGCGAAAAAGCCAGAACAAGTCACACGCAACTTTAAAGCATTGGATGTCCACCTAACCATGGATGAAATCGCTGAAATCAGCGCCATTTTCGCTTAAAAGTAGATAGGGAAAGGCTGTTCAGCTCAAGTTGAACAGCTTTTTCCTTTTTTTCTATGTCATCCTGAACCTTTTTTAAAATGTGCTAACCCAAAGGCTATTAACATTAAAGTCTTCCTTTGGTACTTTGCTTACGTTCTTCAACTTTGCTATATTTAGTGAATATTCCATCAATTAAGAAAGAGGCTGCTTCATGAAAAAATCCACTATCATCTTATTTCTAATATTGGCCAATTTGTTCTGGGCCGGTAATTACATTTTCGGAAAATACGTTGTGACCGAGCTTTCCCCGATTCAACTAACATTCATCCGATGGCTAATTGCCGTTTTCTTATTATTCCCTCTAGCACAATGGATTGAGAAACCACAATGGAGGAGTGTATGGAAAGCCTGGAAATTACTATTAGTCATGGGTGTACTCGGTATCATTTGTTATAATTTTTTCCTTTATTGGGCTTTGACCTATACAACTTCCATGAATGCAGCTCTTGTCAATTCCATTAACCCTGCTTTAATTGTACTTTTTTCCGCCTTACTGTTAAAGGAGAAAATTACATCCTATCATGCACTCGGCCTTATCATTTCTTTAATCGGCGTTTTATTGGTGTTAACGAAGGGCCATCTTCTGGAAATTTTTCAGCTCACTTATAATAAAGGCGACCTATTGATGATCCTGGCGATTCTCGTTTGGACCTTCTATTCGATAATCGGCAAAAAATTGAAAAGCATTCCGATCATTTCAGCCACAGCCGTTTCTGTATTTCTCGGATTGATTCTCGTCACTCCATTTGCCATTGGCTCGGGACTGAGCTTTGATTTAAGCAGTCAAGCGATCATAGGTCTCTTATATATTGGAATCTTCCCATCCGTCGGTTCCTTTATTTTCTGGAATATTTCCCTTCGTCACATCAATGCAAGCCAGGCTGGCATTTTTCTGAATTTGATTGCTGTCTTTACCGCCATTCTAAGTTTAATTCTAGGTCAATCGATTACCATTGTCCAAATCCTAGGCGGTCTCCTTGTCTTCACTGGCGTCTATCTGACAAGTAAAAAGAAAAAGGAATATCCTGCAGTCACGAAGACCATGAAAAAAATGTCCTGAAATCTATCACCGAAGGCTTTCTTGTCTTTTCCCCTTGTCTATGCAGCATGATTTACGTTATCCTTTAAAGAAGAAAATCTGAATGTAAAGGTGTGCTTTAGTTGAGGATCAATAAATATATCAGTGAATCCGGAATTACCTCGAGACGAGGCGCCGATAAATGGATAGCCGAGGGCCGTGTGACGATTAATGGCACTGTAGCTGAGCTTGGCAGTCAAGCTGAACCCGGCGATGATGTTCGTGTAGATGGCAAGCCGATAAAAGTGGAACAGCAAAATGTATATATTGCCCTGAATAAACCAATCGGGATCACTAGTACGACGGAAAAACATATTAAAGGAAATATTGTTGATTTTGTAAATCATCCGCTCCGCATTTTTCATATCGGCCGGCTGGACAAAGACTCAAGCGGTCTGATTTTGCTTACTAATGATGGTGATATCGTAAATGAAATCCTTCGCGCAGAGAACAAGCATGAAAAGGAATATATCGTAACAGTGGATAAGCCTCTTACCGCCTCTTTCATTCAAGACATGTCAACCGGCGTGGAGATTCTGGATACGAAAACACTTCCTTGCAAGGTTAAGCAGCTGAACAAATATACTTTTAACATCACTTTGATGCAAGGTCTGAACAGACAAATTCGCCGTATGTGCTCCGCGCTAGGTTATGAAGTCCGTGATTTACATCGAATCCGGATCATGAACATCCATTTGGACGGACTGGCACTCGGACAATGGCGCGATCTTACCAAGGATGAATTGACCGAACTATTTACGGACTTGAATTATACCCCTAGGCAGAGATGATTAATGAGATGCCCCCTATATAGGGGGCATCTTTTTTGGGATCATTATGCCTTTACTCGTGAATTTCGCGTTTTTACTCGTGAATAAGCTCAAACCCCGCCATTTTGCTTATTTGGTTACGCCTTTTTTATAAAACCCTCTTCATTTTCATCATTTTGCCGATAGTTTGCGAATCCTACCAACCATTTCTGCTTTATTTCAGCCGAATATTGCCTTTACTCGTGAGTTTTGATCATTTACTCGTGAATTTCGTTGATTTACTCGTGAGTTTTGCACTTTTACTCGTGAATTTCACCACTTTACTCGTGAGTTTCGCGTTTTTACTCGTGAGTAAGCTCAAACCCCTTCATTTTGCTTATTTGGTTACGCTTTTTTATAAAACCCTCTTCATTTTCATCATTTTGCCGATAGTTTACGGATCCTACCAACCATTTCCGCTTTATTTCAGCCGAATATTGCCTTTACTCGTAAGTTTTGATCATTTACTCGTGAATTTCGTTGATTTACTCGTGAGTTCCACCACTTTACTCGTGAGTTTTGCACTTTTACTCGTGAATAAGCTCAAACCCCCTCCTTTTGCTTATTTGGTTACGCTTTTTTTATAAAACCCTCTTCATTTTCATAATTTTTCTGATAGTTTGCGGATCCTACCAACCATTTCCGCTTTATTTCAGCCGAATATTGCCTTTACTCGTGAGTTTTGATCATTTACTCGTGAATTTCACCACTTTACTCGTGAGTTTCGCGTTTTTACTCGTGAATTCCACCACTTTACTCGTGAGTTTCGCGTTTTTACTCGTGAGTAAGCTCAAACCCCTTCATTTTGCTTATTTGGTTACGCTTTTTTATAAAACCCTCT
>NZ_JBHXAS010000028.1:0-48264 GCF_042727425.1 Peribacillus sp. NPDC060253 | reverse complement strand
GCTCTTCAGCGCCGATGGTAGTTGGGGGTTTCCCCCTGTGAGAGTAGGACGCCGCCAAGCCATTTTAAAGATCAGCCATCCGGCTGGTCTTTTTTGATTTGAAAATAGATATTTTGATTTAAAGGTCAGCATAGGAGCTGGTCTTTTTTGTTTAGGTTGAAATAATATGAGAAATGAATAAGCAGGTAGTGATGAAATAAGCAAATTTTTTGAGGAGAGAAAGCTTAAGTAGCGAAACATTCAGGTTTTATAATGACTTGTTTAGGGTATTTAAGTAAGATATTTTAACTTTCATGTTCAATGGGGTATGTAACTACATATAATTTGGAGAAAATGGATAATACAGAAAGAAAGTGCGTTTAAGTTGCAAAATGCATTTTTCATTGTATAATAATAGTCAAATATAGTCAAAGTCAGATTGGAGGAGGCTGAGTGAGAAACATATCTGATGTTATCGAAACTTATTTGAAGCAAGTACTGGAAATAAGTCAAAAAGATATCTTAGAGATTAAAAGAAGTGAAATAGCAGATAAATTTCAGTGTGTTCCTTCTCAAATCAATTACGTAATCAATACAAGGTTTACAATCGAGAGAGGTTACGTTGTAGAGAGTAAGCGCGGCGGCGGCGGGTATATACGCATCATGAAAGTGGAGTCGCAGGATTACGTGCATCTTATTAACCAATTATTATCGCTTATTGGTACTAGGGTAACTCAATCCATGGCTGAAGGGGTGATTACCCGGCTTATGAATGAGGAAGTCATTAATGAGAGAGAAGCAAAAATTATGATGAGCGTCATTGATAGATCGGTGATTTATATCGACCTGCCTGACCGCGATGAGCTTAGAGCAAGAATTTTAACTGCGATGCTTACGACTTTAAAATATAAATGAAACGGGCAGAGGTGATGAACGATGATTTGCCAGGAATGTCATCAAAGACCTGCTACCCTACACTTCACGAAAATCATTAATGGAAAAAAGACTGAAGTCATGATTTGTGAGAAATGTGCTCAGGAAAAAGGTGAGATTTTCATGGATGCAGGAGGGCATGGTTTTTCAATAAATAATTTATTAGCAGGATTGTTGAATATGGAGTCGAATATTCAACAGACAAAGGCAAATGCATTTCCTAAAACAGAAGAGAGGCGTTGCCCGCATTGTCATCGATCCTATAAAGAATTTGTCCACATTGGAAAGTTTGGTTGTGCCGAATGTTATAAAACGTTCAATGAACAGTTAAACCCGATTTTAAAGAGGGTGCATAGCGGCAATACGGCACATATAGGGAAAATTCCAAAAAGGATTGGTGGCACGATATATCTTAGAAAACAAATATTGGATTTAAAAGAGGTTTTAAAGATTCACATTAATCAAGAAGAGTTCGAGAAAGCGGCAGAGGTAAGGGATAAGATTCGTTCTCTTGAAAAAAGGTATGAAGCACTAGAGGGAGGCGAGGAATTATGAGCTTGGAAAAGTTTGTAGAAAACGCCTTGAGTTCCTGGATGAGTGCCGAAGGGCCGGAGATCGATATTGTATTGAGTTCCAGGATTCGGTTGGCCAGGAACTTCGAAGACTTTACCTTTCCAACCTCCTTTTCTAATGATGAAGCTAAAAAAATCATTGAATTGGTTAAAAAAAGAATTGAAGAGGAAGTAACTCCGGAGATTGGTAAACTGGAACTGCTAGAGATTGACCAATTACAGCCACTGGAAAAACGTGTTCTCGTTGAAAAACATTTAATCAGTCCTCACTTAGTTGAGGAAACAGCAAAGAGTGCTTGTCTTCTTTCGGAAAATGAAGAAATTAGTATCATGATTAACGAGGAGGATCATCTCCGTATTCAGTGTTTAATGTCGGGGCTGCAATTAAAGGAAACTTTAAAGATTGCAAATGTTCTTGACGATTGGATTGAAGAATCCATAGACTATGCATATGATGAAGAAAGAGGATACCTAACTAGCTGTCCAACTAATGTGGGAACAGGTTTAAGGGCGTCCGTCATGATGCATCTGCCGGGCCTGGTCCTTACACAGCAGATGAATAATATCATACCGGCCATCAATCAATTGGGGCTGGTGGTACGAGGGATTTATGGAGAGGGCAGTCAAGCGTTAGGGAATATCTTTCAAATCTCGAATCAAATTACTCTTGGAAAGTCGGAAAGAGATATTGTTGAAGATCTAACAAGTGTAGTGCAACAAATCATTGCCCAGGAACGGTCTGCAAGGGGTGCATTAGTGAGGACCTCTCACATACAATTAGAAGATAGAATATTTCGTTCATATGGGATATTGTCCAATGCTCGAATCATTGAGACAAAGGAAGCAGCTACCTGTATTTCCGATGTTAGGTTAGGTATTGATCTTGGGTATATAAAAAATATTTCCAAAAGCATTCTTAATGAGTTGATGATTTTGACACAATCGGGATTTTTACAAAAGTACGCAGGTGGCCCTTTAAAATCCCACGAAAGAGATATCCGTAGAGCAGCACTCATTCGAGAACGCTTGAATTTCACGGAATCTTCCTCCTCATAGAGGTCATTACCTCGGAGGAGTACCTATATTCAAGTAATAGATGTGAAGCAAGACCCTGCCATTACTTATAGAATTGTCAGAAACCTAATTCAAAACGAAAATTCTTAAGGAGGAATTCCCTATGATGTTTGGTCGTTTTACTGAAAGAGCCCAGAAAGTATTAGCATTAGCCCAAGAAGAGGCAATCCGTTTAGGACATAATAATATCGGCACGGAACATATTTTACTAGGCTTGGTCCGGGAAGGTGACGGCATTGCAGCCAAAGCGTTATTTGCTCTTGGGTTGGGGCCGGATAAAATACAGAAAGAAGTAGAAAATTTGATCGGCCGTGGACAGGATACAGCTCAAACGATACATTATACTCCAAGAGCCAAGAAAGTAATTGAGCTTTCCATGGATGAGGCTAGAAAATTAGGTCATTCATATGTTGGAACAGAGCATGTACTACTAGGTTTGATACGAGAAGGGGAAGGTGTAGCCGCCCGCGTATTGAATAATCTGGGAGTAAGCTTGAATAAAGCTCGTCAACAAGTATTACAGCTTTTGGGCAGCAATGAATCAGGTGGTCATCAAGGTTCAGCAGCCTCCAATGCAAGCACGCCAACACTCGATGGCCTTGCCCGTGACTTAACGGCGATCGCTCGGGAAGGAAGCCTGGATCCAGTAATCGGAAGAGGTAAGGAAATACAGCGTGTCATAGAGGTATTAAGCCGTCGTACAAAGAATAACCCAGTATTAATTGGTGAACCTGGGGTAGGTAAAACAGCCATCGCTGAAGGTCTTGCCCAACAGATCATCAATAATGAGGTACCTGAAATCCTGCGTGATAAACGCGTAATGACACTTGATATGGGTACTGTTGTGGCTGGTACGAAATACCGGGGTGAATTTGAGGACCGATTGAAGAAAGTAATGGACGAAATTCGTCAGGCAGGCAACATTATCCTATTCATCGATGAATTGCACACATTGATTGGTGCTGGTGGTGCAGAGGGTGCCATCGATGCTTCCAATATCCTTAAACCATCATTGGCACGTGGTGAATTACAATGTATCGGTGCAACGACTTTGGATGAGTATCGTAAGTATATAGAAAAAGATGCCGCGCTTGAACGCCGTTTCCAGCCAATCCAAGTTGATGAACCGACAATGAAAGAATCGATTCAAATTTTGAAGGGTTTACGCGACCGTTATGAAGCCCATCACAGAGTATCAATTACGGACGAAGCGATTGATGCAGCAGTCAAGTTATCTGATCGTTACATTTCCGATCGGTTTTTACCGGATAAAGCCATTGATTTGATTGATGAAGCTGGATCAAAAGTTCGGTTACGTTCTTACACAACGCCACCAAACCTAAAGGAACTTGAAGTGAAGCTAGATGATGTTCGTAAGGAAAAGGATGCCTCCGTTCAGAGCCAGGAATTTGAAAAGGCTGCTTCGCTTCGCGATACTGAACAACGCTTAAGAGAACAATTGGAAGAAACGAAAAAGACTTGGAAAGAAAAACAAGGGCAAGAGAACAGTGAAGTTACTGTGGATGATATTGCACATGTCGTGTCCAGCTGGACGGGAGTTCCAGTCACTAAACTGGCGCAAACAGAGTCCGATAAACTGCTTAATATGGAATCCATTCTCCACGATCGAGTAATTGGGCAAGAAGAGGCTGTCATTGCGGTTTCTAAAGCAGTACGACGTGCAAGAGCAGGCTTGAAGGATCCTAAACGTCCAATTGGTTCTTTCATCTTCTTGGGGCCTACAGGGGTTGGTAAAACCGAGCTTGCCCGTGCTTTGGCTGAATCCATCTTTGGTGATGAAGATGCTATGATCCGTATTGATATGTCCGAATATATGGAGAAGCATTCGACTTCACGTCTTGTTGGTTCCCCTCCAGGATATGTTGGATACGAAGAAGGCGGACAGTTAACGGAAAAAGTGCGGAGGAAACCATATTCGGTCGTTCTGCTTGATGAAATTGAAAAGGCACATCCAGATGTCTTCAATATTCTTCTGCAAGTATTGGAGGACGGAAGACTTACAGATTCCAAGGGGCGTACTGTAGATTTCAGGAATACCATTCTGATTATGACATCGAATGTAGGGGCATCAGCCTTAAAAATTGATAAATATGTTGGCTTTAATATCCAGGATACTGGTCAGGACTACAAAAATATGAAAGGGAAAGTGATGGAAGAACTTAAACGTGCATTCCGTCCGGAATTCCTCAATCGTATTGATGAAACGATTGTGTTCCACTCATTAGAGAAGGATCATTTAAAACAAATCGTTACATTAATGTCCAATCAACTGACTACCCGCCTGAAAGAACAGGAAATATACTTGGAGCTGACAGATGCGGCTAGAGAAAAAATTGCTACGGAAGGTTTTGATCCTGAATATGGGGCACGACCAATCCGCAGGGCGCTTCAAAAACATGTGGAAGATTATCTCTCCGAAGAATTGCTTAAGGGTAACGTGAAAAAAGGGCAAACGGTCGTGATGGATGTTGTGAATAATGAGTTTGCAATCCGCCAAGGCGAGCCTGTTAACGTAAGTGAATAACCTGTTTCTAAACTCCGAGGTACACGCAGATCTTTTTGCAGTGTACCTCTGTTTTTTATCCATAGGTAGAGTTGAGTATATAAGAGAAATGGTACAGTGATTATTTTTTTAAAAAAACTTAGCCTTTAGAAGGTTTAAATAAAACAAAGATCTAATATCCTTAATATAGGTATTTTTTTCAAAGAAAGAGGAGTAATTATGGCTGTAAAGAAGAAAACCAAATTTATGTGTCAGTCTTGTGGATATGAGTCCGCTAAATGGATGGGGAAATGCCCAGGGTGCGGTGAATGGAACAAGATGGTCGAGGAAACTGAAATCGTTAAACCTGCTAGAAAAGGTGCTTTTACACATTCAGAGGTTAGAGGTTCCGGAGAACGAGAGAAGGCTGCACCTATAACTACCATTCAATCTGAAAAGGAACCCCGGATCAAGACGGATTTAATGGAATTGAATCGTGCTCTTGGGGGAGGGATTGTGCAAGGATCACTTGTATTGATTGGAGGCGATCCGGGTATCGGTAAATCCACCCTGCTTTTGCAAGTATCTTCCCAATTGGCACATAAACAGAAAAAAGTGCTTTATATATCAGGGGAAGAATCAGTCAAGCAAACTAAATTGAGAGCGGACCGGCTGGGGACCATGTCAGAAAACTTATTCGTGTATGCGGAAACGGATATGGACTATATCCAACAGGCGATCACAGAGGTAAAACCAGATTTGGTCATTATTGATTCCATTCAAACGGTGTACCATTCGGAGGTTACATCTGCGCCAGGAAGTGTTTCGCAAGTTCGGGAATGCACAGCCTCGCTCATGCGCATTGCCAAAACGAATGGGGTTGCGATCTTTATCGTCGGCCACGTTACAAAGGAAGGCGCGATTGCTGGGCCACGGCTGCTTGAGCATATGGTTGATACCGTTTTATATTTTGAAGGAGAAAGACACCATACATATCGAATTATACGTGCGGTCAAAAATCGCTTTGGTTCGACGAATGAGATGGGTATTTTTGAAATGAAGGAACATGGTTTGGAAGAAGTTGCGAATCCATCGGAAATTTTCCTTGAAGAACGGTCGCAAGGAGCTTCAGGTTCCACCGTTGTTGCATCCATGGAAGGAACGAGACCGGTGCTAGTCGAAATTCAAGCATTGATTTCACCTACGAGTTTTGGCAATCCAAGGCGAATGGCCACAGGGATTGACCATAATCGGGTTTCGCTCTTAATGGCAGTTTTGGAAAAAAGAGTGGGCTTGCTGCTCCAAAATCAAGATGCATATTTAAAGGTTGCTGGTGGTGTCAAGCTGGATGAACCGGCCATTGATCTGGCTGTCGCAATCAGCATTGCTTCGAGCTTCCGTGATAAGCCAACAAACCCTACCGATTGTATCATTGGTGAAGTGGGGCTGACTGGTGAGGTAAGAAGGGTGTCGCGAATTGAACAAAGAGTGCAGGAAGCAGCAAAACTAGGGTTTGAGCGGGTTATAATACCTGCTAATAATATAGGGGGATGGACCGCGCCAAAAGGGATTAAGATCGTCGGTGTGTCATCGGTTTCGGAGGCTCTTCAACATTCATTAGGGGGTTAAGTATGACAGATAAAAAAGGGTATGAGAAAACAAAATTGGAGATATTGCAAATTGTTGCTCCGGGTACCCCGCTTCGGGAGGGTATTGAAAATGTCTTGAGGGCCAATACGGGCGGTTTGATAGTGGTCGGATATAACGAGAAGGTTCGAACGATTGTGGATGGCGGCTTCCAAATCAACTGTAACTGTACCCCAAGTACATTGTATGAGCTGGCGAAGATGGACGGAGCGATCATTTTAAATGAAACAGCCGATACAATCATTTTCGCCAATGCCCAATTGGTGCCGGATAATAGTACACCTTCCACTGAAACGGGAATGCGCCATCGGACCGCGGAACGTGTAGCAAGGGAGACCAAGTCGTTGGTCATTGCAATCTCACAACGACGGAATGTCATCACTTTATATCAAGGCAATTTCCGGTATGCCCTCAAAGATATAGGAGTCATACTTGCTAAGGCTAATCTGGCCATTCAGACCTTGGAAAAATATAAGGTGGTTCTACAGCAGAGCATATCAGTATTAGGAGCACTGGAGTTTGAGGAAATCGTGACGTATGCCGACCTTTTGCAGGTATTTCATCGATATGTAATGGTGCTTAGGATCAAGGCGGAGCTACTGACCTACCTTAATGAGCTTGGTACGGAAGGAAGGCTGATCCGTTTGCAAATGAATGAAATCCTGGCAGATATTGAAACGGAGGGGAAATGGCTTATCAAGGATTATACCTCCAGTAATGATGAAAAACCCGAGGAAATCATTTTTCGGCTTCAAGAGTTGGCCATGCAGGAAAAACTGGACGAAAGCATACTTCTAAAGGTGCTGGGCTATCACGGATACATACACCTTGATGAGCCAATACATCCCCGTGGCTATCGTATTCTTCATAAAATCCCTCGCTTGCCGGGTTTGATCATCGAAAATTTAGTGAAACAGTTCGGAAGCTTTAGTGAAGTCAATAAAGCTACGGTTGAAAATCTTGACGATGTAGAGGGGATTGGTGAAGTTCGCGCTAATAAAATTAAAGAAGGACTCCGTATTTTAAAAAATCAGCTGGTCACAAATAGAAGGATGTAATGTGCAAAGGTCCTTCAAAATTATCCTAATTCAGTGTGAAATTGAATAGTGTTTATTTTTGACACTCAAAACTCAGGGTGCTAGGCTAATATTACGAAAAAGAGAAGAAGTCATATTTGTAAATCCACTAATTCCTTAAGTGAATTTCACGTATATAATGAAAACGAATTTTCGAAGGTTTCATTTTTTTTTATTGGTCAATAATGAGTAGAGGGAGGTGAAAGGGATGTTAAAACGCATTATACAAGCATGCTTCTTAATAGTCGGTGGAACACTTGGTATGTTACTCATTCCAGAATTATTAATTGTATTACATGCAGATGATATTGCTTTAATAAACAATCCTTATGTAAGTGTACTGTTGGGTGCCATTATCTTTTATCTTATTACTTTTTGGGCAGTAGATCATGTGATCTATTTTATGAAGTGGCTGGAGGAACAGCTTGTTAAGATACCAATTACGGACATAATCTTTGGAAGCGTGGGTCTTTTAGTGGGATTGCTTGCGGCGTTCTTGGTTGGCTCCGCCTTCAGTGCCATCAGGGTTCCTATTTTAAATACAGTGGTTCCGATCATCCTTACGCTTTTATTCGGTTATCTTGGTTTCCAGGTTGGCTTTAAAAAACGTGATGAGCTATTGAATTTATTTACGAAAAATAATAAGAAAAAAAATTCCGATGGTGAAGCAAGTGAAGAGGATGAAGAAGGTTATGACAAGCGGCTGAAGATTCTCGATACAAGCGTCATCATTGACGGAAGAATCGCGGATATTTGTCAGACAGGCTTTCTAGAAGGCACCATAGTTATCCCTCAATTCGTTTTAAACGAACTTCAGCACATTGCCGATTCTTCAGATGCTTTAAAAAGGAATCGTGGAAGACGCGGTTTGGATATCTTGAATCGAATTCAAAAAGACCTGCCGATTAAAGTGGAGATGTACGAGGGAGATTTTGACGACATTCAGGAAGTGGACAGTAAACTAGTGAAGCTGGCCAAAATATCGGGCGGAATGGTCGTTACAAATGATTTCAATTTAAACAAAGTATGCGAGTTTCAAAATGTGGCGGTGCTTAATATCAATGATCTTGCCAATGCCGTTAAACCTGTTGTACTTCCTGGGGAAGAGATGAATGTTCAAGTCATTAAGGACGGGAAAGAGCAGAACCAAGGCATCGCTTATTTAGACGATGGTACAATGATCGTTGTCGAGGGTGGCCGTGACCATATTGGAAAACGCATCGATGTACTTGTCACAAGTGTACTGCAAACTTCTGCAGGCAGAATGATATTCGCTAAACCGAAACTATTAGAGAAAGCATTATAAATAGAAAAAGCATTATAAAGAGTAGGAGAAACCGTTATGTTTTATGAAGTCGTGATACCTGCAGCTGGACAAGGGAAAAGAATGAAGGCAGGCAAGAATAAACTTTTTATTGAACTTTCGGGCATCCCGATTATTGTTTATACACTTCGTGTCTTTGAAGAAGATCCTGACTGTCGGGGGATTATCCTTTCGATTAACCCGGCAGAAAAGGATTATTTCGAACAATTGATAGCAATGTATGAGTTTAAGAAGGTCAAGGAACTCGTTATGGGTGGCAAGGAGCGTCAACAAAGCGTTTATAATGGCTTGCAATGTGCAAGAGAAAAAATCATCCTGGTCCACGACGGAGCTCGCCCTTTTATCAATCAAGGGCAAATCAGTGAATTGACTGCTGCTGCTTCCATACATGGAGGAGCCGTCATCGCAGTGCCAGTTAAGGATACGATTAAAAAAGCGACCGACAAAAAGGTATTGGAAACGGTGGAACGATCAAGCTTGTGGGCGATACAAACTCCACAAGCTTTTCGTCTATCCATATTAAAAAGGGCGTATGAAATGGCTGAGGCAGAAGCATTTTTGGGGACGGATGATGCAAGTTTGCTAGAACGGATCAATGAACAGGTAGTTATTATTGAGGGCAATTATGATAATATTAAAATTACGACTCAGGAAGATCTTTATTTTGCAGAAGCGATTTTACATAAGCAACATGGAAAACGATGATTGGGGAGAATGATATGTTTCGAATTGGACAAGGATATGACGTTCATCAGCTTGTAGAGGGAAGACCATTGATCATTGGCGGAATTACAATTCCGTATGAGAAAGGTTTGCTAGGTCATTCGGATGCGGATGTGCTTTTACATACTGTTGCCGATGCTTGTTTGGGGGCAATTGGTGCAGGGGATATCGGTAAACATTTTCCGGATACGGATCCGGAATTTAAAGATGCCGATTCGGCAAAACTGCTTCAGTATATTTGGGCGATTGTAAAAAAAGAGGGATATACCCTAGGCAATGCAGATTGTACAATCATTGCACAAAGCCCGAAAATGGCACCGTATATTGAGGACATGCGAGTCAGGATTGCAGAACTTTTAGATGCCTCGGTAGATAGGATCAATGTAAAGGCGACCACTACGGAGAAACTTGGATTTACAGGACGAAGCGAAGGAATCGCGGCACAGGCTGTAGTCTTATTGGTTAAATCAAACTAAATTCGTTTTTAGAGTGGATGCCTTTAATCCAATGTATATAAATGATAAAATGAACAATAGAAAAGAACGACTGGGAGGTCTATATATATCATGAGCAGCGATATTCGAGTTCGCTATGCACCGAGTCCGACTGGACATTTACATATAGGAAATGCACGGACGGCTTTATTTAATTACTTATACGCACGAAACAAAGGCGGTAAATTCATCATCCGTATTGAAGATACCGACCAAAAGAGAAATATTGAAGGCGGCGAAGAAAGTCAGCTGAAATATTTAAAATGGCTTGGTATGGATTGGGATGAAGGTGTCGATGTAGGCGGTGAATATGGGCCATATCGTCAGTCTGAAAGAAACGACCTATATCAGGGTTTGCATCAAGAGCTTTTAGATAAGGGCTTGGCTTATAAATGCTATTGTACGGAAGAAGAGCTTGAAGCTGAACGTGAAGGACAGGTCGAGCGTAATGAAACACCAAAATATTCAGGGAAGTGCAAGCATTTAACTGAAGAGGAGCAAGCGAAACTAGTGGCTGAAGGAAGAAAGCCTAGCATTCGTTTTGCTGTTCCAGCTGGGAAAGTCCTTACTTTCAAAGATATGGTTAAGGATGACGTTTCGTTTGATACAGATGGCTTTGGTGATTTTGTTATCGTGAAAAAAGATGGCATCCCAACTTATAACTTTGCAGTTGCTGTCGATGACCACCTGATGAAGATTTCCCATGTCCTTCGTGGGGACGACCATATTTCCAATACTCCAAAGCAAATGATGATTTATGAAGCATTCGGCTGGGAGCCGCCGGTTTTCGGTCATATGACGCTGATCGTAAACGAAAGCAGGAAGAAACTGAGTAAACGTGATGAATCAATCATTCAATTCATTGAGCAATATGAAGAGCTTGGTTATTTACCTGAAGCTTTATTCAATTTCATTACATTACTAGGTTGGTCTCCGGTCGGAGAGGAAGAGATTTTCACAAAAGAAGAGTTCATTAATCTTTTCGATGCTGATCGATTGTCTAAATCGCCTGCACTTTTCGATAAGCAAAAGCTTACATGGATGAATAACCAATACCTGAAGCAATTGGACGTGGATCGCGCAGTCGAATTGTCAATGCCTCACTTAATTAAGGCTGGAAAGGTTTCTGAGACACTAACTGCTGAAGAAGCAGAGTGGGTACATGGCCTTGTTTCCCTTTATCAAGAGCAGATGAGCTACGGAGCGGAAATTGTTGAGCTGTCTGAACTGTTTTTCAAGGATGAGGTCCAATTCGAACCAGAAGCGAAGGAAGTCCTGGCTGAGGAACAAGTGCCGGAAGTCATGAAAGCTTTCCTTCAGGAAATCGAAGGGCTTGAAGAATTTAAATCAGATGAAATCAAGAAGTCGATTAAAGCGGTACAAAAAAGCACAGGCCATAAAGGGAAAAAATTATTCATGCCGATTCGGGCAGCCGTCACGGGTCAAACACATGGTCCTGATTTGCCTAAGGCGATCTCATTACTGGGCAAGGAAAAAATTAAACAGCGTATTCAGAGTATTTTATATTAACAATTTGTCGAAAATGTAATATAGTATTTAATAATCTTAGAAAAGAACGCGTAGATGGGGAGAAGTAAGTAAACGAAGCTTTTTAGAGAGAACCATAACCTGCTGAAAGTGGTTCAAGCCTCTCGTTTTCTGAAATGCACCCTTGAGTCCTTTGCTGAACTAACCGATAGTAGGCAAAGGCGGAATGTCCTCCGTTACAGGGATTAAAGTTGGGGATGGAAAAACAGGGAAAGCTTTACCTGCTTCATACATCCCAAACAGAGTGGAACCGCGCTTAAAGCGTCTCTGTCTATATGGACAGAGACGCTTTTTTATATGCTTTAAAGCTTTAAAAGGGGTGTTAGAAAAAGACAGAGCATAGGGGGGAATCATCTTGTTAAAGATGTTTAAAGAGGATATCGAAGTGGTTTTTGATCAAGACCCTGCAGCGCGCAGTTATTTGGAAGTCATTTTGACGTATGCGGGATTACATGCGATTTGGAGTCATAGGATGGCTCACGCACTATTTAAGAAGAAGTTTTTTTTCTTAGCGAGAAGTATATCTCAAGTCAGTCGTTTTTTTACCGGGATTGAAATACATCCAGGAGCTACGATTGGCCGCCGTTTCTTCATTGATCATGGAATGGGGATCGTCATTGGCGAAACGTGCGAGATTGGTGATAATGTCTCTGTCTTTCAAGGTGTAACCCTTGGAGGGACAGGAAAGGAAAAGGGAAAACGCCATCCTACGATAAAGGATAATGTGTTGATTGCAACAGGAGCGAAAGTTCTGGGTTCCATTACCGTTGGTGAGAACTCAAAAATCGGTGCAGGCTCGGTCGTTTTAAAGGAAGTGCCACCTAATTCCACAGTGGTGGGCATTCCAGGAAAAGTGGTCATTCAAGATGGTATCAAAATCAAAAAAGACCTAAATCATTCAGATCTTCCTGATCCAATCGCTGATCGTTTAAAGGAAATGGATAGTGAAATCAGGGCCTTAAAAACGAGGTTGGCTGAGCAGAAGCAGGAAGAAAGGAGTTTATAATATGGCAATTAAAATATATAACACAGCAACAAGAAAAAAGGAAACCTTTGTCCCGATGGAAGAGGGAAAGGTGAAGATGTACGTATGTGGTCCCACTGTCTATAATTACATTCATATTGGTAATGCCAGACCGGCAATCGTATTTGATACCGTTCGCAGGTATCTGGATTACCGTGGGTATGAAGTTCAATTCGTTTCGAATTTTACAGATGTAGATGATAAACTGATTCGTGCGGCAAAAGAATTGGGGGAAGATGTCCCGACAATATCAGAACGTTTCATCAAGGCTTATTTTGAAGACGTGTCTGCCTTGGGCTGCAAAAAAGCTGATGCTCACCCAACCGTAATGGAGAACATGGATGCTATCATTGAATTCATCTCGGCATTAATTGAAAAAGGATTCGCTTATGAATCTGAAGGGGATGTGTACTACCGTACTCGTAAATTTGAGGGGTATGGCAAACTGTCACATCAGTCCATCGATGAGTTGAGAGTCGGGGCTAGGATTGAAATTGGGGAGAAGAAACAAGATGCCCTTGATTTTGCTCTTTGGAAAGCGGCTAAGGATGATGAAATATCATGGGAGAGCCCATGGGGTAAGGGACGTCCTGGTTGGCATATTGAATGCTCCGCAATGGTCAAAAAGTATTTGGGTGATACTATCGATATTCATGCAGGAGGTCAAGATCTAGCTTTCCCGCATCATGAAAATGAAATTGCACAATCTGAAGCATTGACAGGTAAGTCCTTTGCGAATTATTGGATGCATAATGGGTATATAAATATTGACAATGAAAAAATGTCTAAGTCGTTAGGGAATTTCGTTCTTGTGCATGACATCATACAGAAGCATGATCCGCAAGTGTTACGCTTCTTTATGTTATCCGTACATTACCGTCATCCCATCAATTATAGTGAAGAAGTGCTTGAAAATATAAAAGCGGCACTTGAGCGGTTAAAGACATCTTATCAAAACTTAAAGCATCGCCTTCAATTAAGCGATGGTTTGACTGAAAATAATGATGTTTGGCTTTCGAAGGTTAATGATTTACATGAACAGTTCATTCAGGAAATGGATGATGATTTCAACACAGCTAATGCGATATCCATACTCTTTGAACTGTCCAAGCAAGCAAATTATTACTTAATGGAGAAAAATACAGACAAGGAAGTCATCGAAGCTTTCCTTGAGAAATTCAATACCTTATTTACTGTCCTCGGTTTGTCCCTGGAAGAAGAGGGGCTATTGGATGAAGAAATTGAAGGCTTGATCCAGCAGAGAATTCAAGCGCGGAAAGACCGCAATTTTGGGTTATCTGATGAAATTCGTGATCGCTTGAAAAACATGAATATCATATTAGAGGATACCCCTCAAGGTACAAGATGGAAAAGAGGGTAATTAATGCTTCATTACGATAGTAAGATAGATGCAAAAATGCTGAACAGTCTTGCTTTAGCTTATATAGGGGATGCCGTATACGAAACGTATATCCGGCATCACCTCATTCAAAAAGGAGCGGTCAAGCCCAATCTTCTTCACAAAAAAGCTACATCATTTGTAGCGGCTAAAGCACAAAATAAAGTCATCCATTTTTTTCTCGAATCAGAATGGTTATCGGAAGAGGAAACCGCTGTCGTTCGGCGGGGCAGAAATGCGAAATCCGGTTCGGTACCGAAGAATACAGATGTGCAAACGTATCGCTATAGTACAGCCTTCGAGGCACTTATGGGCTTTTTGTATTTATCCGGTCGAATAGAAAGAATGGAAGAACTCATTAAAAAATCTATTGAATACATTGAAGAAGAAAAGGGGAGTAACCCATGAGCGAAGAATATATCATTGGCAGAAACCCCGTATTGGAAGCTCTTCGCTCCGAACGGGAAGTTAATAAAATTTGGATAGCGGAGGGCTCTCAAAAAGGCTCGATGCAACCACTAATCGGTCTGGCGAAGGAAAAGAAGGTATTCGTGCAGATCGTACCGAAGAAAAAAATTGACCAAATGGCAGAAGGTATCCATCAAGGCGTTGTTGCACAAGTGGCTGCTTATGAATATGTCGAATTGGATGATTTATTTGCAAAAGCTGCGGAACGAGATGAAGCACCTTTTTTCATGATCCTTGATGAAATTGAAGATCCGCATAATTTAGGTTCGATCATGAGAACGGCGGATGCTGTAGGGGCCCATGGGATCATCATCCCGAAAAGAAGAGCGGTGGGCTTAACGGCAACTGTGGCTAAAGCTTCAACAGGTGCAATAGAGTATATTCCGGTTGCTCGCGTTACAAACTTGGCAAGAGCGGTGGAAGAGCTGAAAGAGCGCGGAGTATGGATAGTCGGAACAGATGCAAAAGGCAGTGATGATTACCGTAACATGGACGGTAAGATGCCGATTGGACTTGTTATCGGTAGTGAAGGAAAAGGTATGGCCCGGTTAATGAAGGAAAAATGCGATTTTCTCATCCGTCTCCCTATGGCAGGACAAGTCACTTCGTTAAATGCATCGGTAGCAGCCAGTTTATTGATGTATGAGGTTTATAGAAAAAGAAATCCTTTAGGACAATGATGGGATGAATATTCTGTTGGTGGACGGTTATAACATTATTGGAGCCTGGCCGGAACTGAGAGAATTAAAAGAACGGGACCTTGCTGCTGCAAGAGATCGGTTGATTGAAATGATGGCGGAATATCAAGCATTTACCGGATACCGCGTAATTGTCGTATTTGACGCTCAATATGTTCAGGGAATTGCCCGTATATTCAAAAATCACAACGTTGATGTAATTTTTACAAAAGAAAATGAAACGGCGGATGAGAGAATAGAAAAGATGGCCATTGAACTGAATAACGTCAAAACACAGATTCAAGTGGCAACCTCTGACTTCACGGAACAGTGGGTGATCTTTGGTCAAGGGGCTCTAAGGAAATCTGCTCGCGAACTGCTTATAGAAATGGTAGAAATTCAAGGGGAAATCAAGAAAGATGTAAGAAAAACAACGACGATAAAACCTGCAGCAAAAATTCCGCTAAGTGAAGAAGTGGCAGAAATTTTCGAAAAATGGCGTCGGGGGAAGATTTGAACCATTGACGGGTAAATTTTACCTGCTGTATAATATTTCTATCTGAGTCAGGTCAGGGGGATTTAATGTGGGTCTCAAATTCGGAATGAAACTGAACGAAAAATATCTGCAGTTTGATGATGATGAATTGATAGGGTTGGTACACACCGGAGACAGCGAAGCGCTGGATTTTCTGATCCAAAAGTATCGTAATTTTGTTAGGGCAAAGGCAAGGACTTATTTCTTAATTGGTGCAGATAAAGAAGACATCGTGCAAGAAGGTATGATTGGTTTATATAAAGCCGTCCGTGATTTTAAAGGAGATAAGTTATCTTCTTTTAAAGCATTTGCAGAACTATGCATTACGAGGCAGATCATTACAGCTATTAAAACGGCTACACGTCAAAAGCATATTCCGCTCAATTCCTATGTTTCCCTGGACAAGCCCATTTATGATGAGGAATCGGACCGAACTCTTATGGATATTATATCGGGTACGAAAGTTTTGGACCCGGAAGAGCTGATTATCAACAAAGAAGAGTTTGACGATATCGAATTAAAAATGGCCGAGCTCCTGAGTGATCTTGAGAGAAAAGTGTTAGCTCTTTACTTGGATGGCCAAACCTACCAAGAAATTTCGGAAGAGTTGAACCGGCATGTTAAGTCAATCGATAACGCCCTTCAGCGGGTGAAAAGAAAACTCGAGCGCTATCTGGAAGTAAGGGAAATCAGTTTATAATCCCTCCGCTTTTTCCGCTTAATTTCATCTGTCCCTTCTCCACTTGGAAGTTTATTATTATTCACTAAGATTTTTTAAATGGATGTTAAGAAACCGGAATTTCTTATTTCCAATATCCATAAAGGGGCAAAGCCTGCTTTGATATTGACAATAAAAGACAGCCGTGATAAGGTTTTATGGATATAGTAGATAGGATAGGTGTATCTAATGCGAAAAAAAATCGTTCTTGCCTGCATAGATTGCGGTTCAAGAAATTATAGTTACGAAAGCAAACAATCAACAAGCGGCGAACGCCTGGAAATCAAGAAGTTTTGCAGTACTTGCAACGCACACGCGATCCATAAAGAAACGAAATAACCGTTTTATAAATAGATTGACAGAAGCTGTCTAATGCTTGGAGGATACATTCATGAAACGTTTTACCGAATTTTTCAGCGGAGTCGCTCGCGAAATGCAAAAAGTAAGCTGGCCAAAACGCAAGGAGCTTACCAAATATACAATCGTGGTAGTAACGACTGTATTGTTTATGGCTTTATTCTTTACAGTGGTCGATTTGGGCATTTCCGAATTAATTCGCTTAGTTATTGAATAAGAGATTCGAAAATAAGGTATAATAGTGATAGAATAATATGTGTCAGCAGAAAAGCCCGGAAACGGGTTTTTTAATTTGTCTTTTTTAAGAAGTGAAGAAGTTCAAAATCGTGCCACTGCTGTAATATGAATCATCACTATATATTCTAGTTAAGTCGAGATGACGCGGAATTGGTTTTTTGGCTAAAACGTTCAAAGATAAAGATTAATAAAGAAACTGATTGATTGCGGGGAGGGAAGGACGTTAAAGTCCTAACACATGGAAAAGAATTGGTATGTAGTTCACACCTATTCAGGTTATGAGAACAAGGTTAAGGCTAACTTGGAAAAACGTGTTGAAACAATGGGGATGGAAGACAAGATCTTTCGAGTCGTAGTTCCAGAAGAAGAAGAAACAGAAATGAAAGACGGCAAAAAGAAAGTAACCAAAAAGAAAGTGTTTCCGGGTTATGTATTGGTTGAGATCATCATGACGGATGATTCTTGGTATGTTGTCCGGAATACACCTGGCGTAACAGGTTTCGTAGGTTCATCTGGAGCTGGGTCTAAACCGACTGCATTGCTACCGGAAGAAATTGAAGTCGTTCTTAAACGAATGGGTGTCGATGAAAGCAAAATCGAAGTTGATTTTGAAATCGGAGATACTGTTCAGGTTAAAGAAGGGCCGTTTGCAACCTTTGCAGGACCGATTGAAGAACTTGATAAAGATAAAGGTAAAGTAAGGGTCCTAGTCAATATGTTCGGTCGTGATACACCGGTAGAACTTGATTTTAATCAAGTGGAAAAATTATAAACGGAAAAAAACTTGAAATTGCCATTTGAAAGTGGTAAAATTTCAAAGGTCAGTATGTTTCAATTTTTAGGCCTCAACGATACAAGCATTCTTTATTAATATATAAAGAATTCAAGATGAGTGGGAGGGTATATCCCTATTACCACATCACGGACTTATAAGGAGGTGTGTCTCGTGGCTAAAAAAGTAATTAAAATGGTTAAATTGCAAATTCCTGCTGGTAAAGCGAATCCGGCACCGCCAGTCGGTCCTGCATTAGGTCAAGCTGGTGTAAACATCATGGGATTCTGTAAGGAGTTCAACGCTCGTACAGCAGATCAAGCTGGTCTAATTATTCCTGTTGAAATCACGGTATTTGAAGACCGTTCATTTACATTCATTACAAAAACTCCACCGGCTGCAGTATTGCTTAAGAAAGTAGCTGGTATCGAGTCTGGTTCTGGTGAACCTAACCGTAAAAAAGTTGCTACAGTCAAGCGTGATCAAGTGCGCGAGATTGCTGAAACTAAAATGCCTGACCTAAACGCTGCAAACGTTGAAGCTGCAATGCGTATGGTTGAAGGTACTGCTCGCAGCATGGGTATTGTCATCGAAGACTAATCCATGTAATTGTTGTTATTTGTTTCTACGGGGTTGCGATTGATACTCGCAACCTTTATTCGTGGGAGGTCATTCCGTTAAAACCACAATTTAGGAGGATTTATATCATGGCTAAAAAAGGTAAAAAGTATCTTGAAGCAGCTAAGCTTGTAGAAGTTTCTAAGGCTTATGCTGTAACTGAAGCAATTGAAGTTGCTAAAAAAGCAAACTTCGCAAAATTCGATGCGACTGTTGAAGTGGCTTTCCGTTTAGGTGTAGACCCTAAGAAAGCTGACCAACAAATTCGTGGAGCAGTAGTTCTACCGAATGGTACTGGTAAAACTCAACGCGTATTAGTATTCGCTAAAGGCGAAAAAGCAAAAGAAGCAGAAGCTGCTGGTGCTGACTACGTTGGTGAATCTGACTTCATCAACAAAATCCAACAAGGATGGTTCGATTTCGATGTAATCGTTGCGACTCCAGACATGATGGGTGAAGTTGGTAAACTTGGCCGTGTATTAGGACCTAAAGGTTTAATGCCTAACCCTAAAACTGGTACAGTAACATTCGACGTAACAAAAGCTGTTAATGAAATCAAAGCTGGTAAAGTTGAATACCGCGTAGATAAAGCTGGTAACATCCATGCTCCAATCGGTAAAGTATCTTTCGAAGATGCTAAACTAGTGGAAAACTTCACTACTATCTATGATACATTAATGAAAGTTAAACCTGCGGCTGCTAAAGGAACTTACATGAAAAACGTTTCTGTAACAACTACAATGGGCCCTGGCGTGAAAGTTGATCCTTCTACTTTCAATAAATAATTGACATTCCAAAACTATTATTGTTATAATAAGTTTTGTTGTGAATAAATGAATATCATTTGTACCGTAGACAGTAGGTGCTCGATTCGAGCTTAATTTCCTGCCGAGGTAATTCGATAATAATAGTCGGTGACTATGACCTTTGAAATTACTGCCTTCATGTCTGCAATAGAGATGAAGGCTTTTTCTTTGAAACGGTATAAATGTTTTCAAGCAAATCTACAGGAGGTGTAAGGATGAACGCAATTATTGAACAAAAGTCAAAAATCGTTGCTGAGATTTCTGAGAAATTAACTGCAAGCCAATCAACTGTTGTTGTTGACTACCGTGGATTGACTGTTGCTGAATTAACAGAACTTCGTAAGCAACTTCGTGAAGCTGGCGTTGAGTTTAAAGTTTACAAAAACTCTTTGACTCGCCGTGCTGCTGAAAGTGCTGAACTTAGCACTTTGAACGAATCATTAACAGGACCAAACGCAATTGCATTCTCAAATGAAGATGTTATTGCGCCAGCAAAAATCCTTAACGATTTTGCGAAAAAACATGAAGCGTTAGAAATCAAAGCTGGAGTTATCGAAGGAAATGTTGCAACTGCTGAAGAAATTAAAGCTCTTGCAGAACTACCTTCACGCGAAGGCCTACTTTCAATGCTACTCAGCGTGCTACAAGCACCTATGCGCGGACTTGCTCTTGCTACAAAAGCTGTGGCAGAACAAAAAGAAGAACAAGGCGCGTAAGCTAACCGCTTATATAGCCTATTGATTCAAAAAAAAAACCAACCATTTCGAGGAGGAAATAACAATGACTAAAGATCAAATCATTGAAGCAGTTAAAAACATGACTGTTTTAGAATTAAACGACCTTGTAAAAGCAATCGAAGAAGAATTTGGCGTAACTGCTGCTGCACCTGTAGCTGTAGCTGCTGCTGGTGGCGCTGCTGCTGAAGAACAAACTGAGTTTGATGTTATCCTTACATCTGCTGGAGATCAAAAAATCAAAGTTATCAAAGCTGTACGTGAAGTTACAGGTCTTGGACTTAAAGAAGCAAAAGAACTTGTTGACAACACTCCAAAAGCAATCAAAGAAGGCGCTTCTAAAGAAGAAGCTGAAGAAGTTAAAGCTAAGCTTGAAGAAGTTGGAGCTGGCGTTGAAGTTAAGTAATCTTGCATAAACAAAAAGCTCGCTATCACTGGCGGGCTTTTTTCTCTTCATTTTTAAGAAATGACGGAAATTTGCTGATAATAGTTTGGTTAAGTCATTATTCAAACTTTCCGGCATGCAAGAATCCATTCTTCAAATCTCTTCTCTCGTTAAATCTTCAATATTCCTTTCTGATAGGGGGAGATGACTCTGACAGAGCATTACTACTCACATAAACCGGATGTCGTAAGCAATCCGAAATTTTGGGATTTTACATTAAAAGGACGTACCTTTCGCTTTAAAAGTGATAATGGTGTTTTCTCGAAAAAAGAAGTTGATTTCGGGTCACGTCTTTTGGTTGAAAGTTTTAACCTTAATGAAGCTGTGGAAGGTGATATTCTCGATGTTGGTTGCGGTTATGGACCGATTGGAATATCAATTGCGGCAGCTTTTCCCGATAGAACGATAGAAATGATTGATATAAATAGCCGGGCAGTTGAATTGTCCAAAGAAAATGCCGCTTCTAATGCGATCACAAATGTAAAGATTTTCGAAAGTGATCGTTTTGACAAAGTTGGTTCCAATCAATTCGCTGCAATACTTACGAACCCTCCCATTCGCGCAGGCAAAAGTGTAGTCCACGAAATTTTAGAAGAAAGCTATCGCAGTTTGGTAGCTGGTGGAGAATTATGGGTTGTCATTCAAAAAAAACAAGGGGCTCCTTCCGCCATGGATAAAATGGAGCAATTATTTGGAAATATTGAAGTGCCTGTTAAGAAGAAAGGCTACTATATACTATTATCCAAAAAGGTTTGACTCTAAATTTTCGCTATGTTAGTATTATAAAATGCATATATATAATTCCGTAACTATGCAATTTTTATACCATTGGTGTATAACCAATGGATAATATGGGAAAAATATATAAATAATAGTTCGTTTTATGAGAAATAGTGGTTTTTAAAATAAAAACCATTTTCTTTTTGTCTAGGAAATGATTTCTTTTCCAAGGCAAATGGATCCTTATAACGCTTGATTTAAGGGGTGAATCAGTTGACAGGTCAACTTGTTCAGTATGGACGACACCGCCAACGTAGAAGTTATGCAAGAATCAGTGAGGTTTTGGATCTTCCAAATCTGATTGAAATTCAAACAGCTTCTTATCAATGGTTTCTAGATGTAGGTTTAAAGGAAATGTTCCAGGATATTTCGCCTATTGAGGATTTTACAGGTAATTTATCGTTAGAATTCATCGATTACAGCTTAGCTGAGCCGAAGTATTCTGTGGAAGAAACAAAAGAACGCGACGTTACTTATTCTGCACCGCTTCGTGTGAAAGTGCGCCTTGTTAACAAGGAAACAGGGGAAGTTAAAGACCAGGATGTATTTATGGGCGACTTCCCGCTGATGACTGAAACAGGTACATTTGTCATCAATGGTGCTGAACGGGTAATCGTATCCCAATTAGTGCGCTCACCGAGCGTTTACTACAATGGGAAAATGGATAAAAACGGTAAACTTGGGTTCTCTGCGACGGTTATTCCTAACCGTGGCGCATGGCTCGAATATGAAACTGACGCCAAGGATGTTGTGTATGTTCGAATCGATCGCACACGGAAATTACCGATTACGGTATTGATGCGTGCCCTTGGATTCGGAACGGATCAAGAAATCATTGATTTGATCGGTGACAACGAATACCTTCGCAACACTCTTGAAAAGGATAACACAGAGAGTGTAGAAAAAGCTTTGCTAGAAATCTATGAGCGTCTGCGTCCGGGTGAACCACCTACTGTCGATAACGCGAAAAGTCTTTTAGTATCCCGCTTTTTTGATCCAAAACGTTATGATTTAGCTAACGTAGGACGTTATAAAATAAACAAAAAACTGCATATCAAGAACCGTTTATTTGGACAACGTATTGCAGAGACTTTGATTGATCCGGAAACAGGGGAAATCATCGTAGAAAAAGGTACAATGCTTGACCGTCGTACTCTTGATAGGATCCTGCCTCATATTGAAGCTGGAATCGGATTCAAGACATTCCATCCATCCGGTGGTGTAGTGGAAGAGGAAACTCTTCTTCAGCCTATTAAAGTGTTTGCACCAAACGATGCTGAAGGCGAAAAAGTGATCAATATCATCGGTAATGCCTATGTGACCGACCAGGTCAAAAACATTACACCGGCTGATATCATTTCTTCTATTAGTTATTTCTTTAATTTATTGCATGGTGTGGGAATCACGGATGACATTGACCATTTAGGTAACCGTCGTCTGCGTTCTGTTGGTGAATTGCTGCAAAACCAATTTAGAATTGGTTTATCTCGTATGGAGCGTGTCGTTCGTGAAAGAATGTCAATTCAGGATACGAATACAATCACTCCGCAGCAACTAATTAACATTCGCCCAGTCATTGCATCCATTAAAGAGTTCTTTGGAAGCTCACAGCTTTCTCAATTCATGGATCAAACGAACCCGTTGGCTGAATTGACGCATAAACGTCGTCTATCTGCATTGGGACCTGGTGGTTTGACGCGTGAGCGTGCTGGATTTGAAGTGCGTGACGTTCATTATTCCCACTATGGCCGTATGTGTCCGATTGAAACGCCAGAGGGACCGAATATTGGTTTGATTAACTCATTATCCAGTTTTGCAAAGGTGAACCCATATGGCTTCATTGAAACACCGTATCGTCGTGTGGACCCTGAAACTGGTCGAATTACAAGCCAAATCGATTACTTAACAGCTGATGAGGAAGATAACTATGTAGTTGCCCAAGCGAATGTACGTCTATCAGATGACGGATCATTCCTTGACAATGATGTTGTTGCACGTTTCCGCGGTGAAAATACCGTTGTTCCGCGTGACCGCGTAGACTACATGGATGTATCCCCTAAACAAGTTGTATCTGCTGCGACAGCATGTATTCCTTTCTTGGAAAATGATGACTCCAACCGTGCACTTATGGGAGCGAACATGCAACGTCAAGCAGTGCCTTTGCTACAACCGGAAGCTCCTCGTGTCGGAACGGGCATGGAATATGTTTCAGCGAAAGACTCCGGTGCTGCTGTCATCTGTAAACACCCAGGTATTGTAGAACACGTGGAATCACGTGAAGTATGGGTACGCAGGGTAAGTGAAGTTGACGGACAGCAAGTAAAGGGAAATCTTGATAAATACCGTCTATTAAAATTCATTCGTTCTAACCAAGGAACGTGCTATAATCAACGCCCTATCGTCAGTGTTGGCGACAACGTTGTCAAAGGTGAGATTCTTGCTGATGGTCCTTCAATGGAAAAAGGTGAGTTGGCACTTGGACGTAACGTATTAGTTGCCTTCATGACATGGGATGGATATAACTATGAGGATGCCATCATCATGAGCGAACGATTGGTTAAAGATGATGTGTACACTTCTATTCATATTGAAGAATATGAATCTGAATCACGCGATACAAAATTAGGGCCTGAAGAAATCACTCGTGATATCCCTAATGTAGGGGAAGATGCGCTTCGTAATCTTGATGAGCGCGGAATTATCCGTGTTGGTGCAGAAGTAAAAGACGGAGACCTTCTAGTTGGTAAAGTCACGCCTAAAGGTGTAACGGAATTGACTGCTGAGGAACGTTTATTACATGCAATCTTCGGTGAAAAAGCACGTGAAGTAAGAGATACATCACTTCGTGTACCTCACGGCGGCGGTGGAATCGTTCTTGATGTTAAAGTATTTAACAGAGAAGATGGCGATGAACTTCCTCCTGGTGTAAACCAACTTGCACGTGTATATATTGTACAAAAACGTAAAATCCACGAAGGCGATAAAATGGCTGGACGACATGGTAACAAAGGGGTAATCTCCAGGCTCCTTCCTGAGGAAGATATGCCTTATTTACCAGATGGCACTCCAGTCGACATCATGTTAAACCCGTTGGGTGTACCTTCACGTATGAACATCGGTCAGGTGTTGGAGCTTCACTTAGGTATGGCTGCACGCGCACTTGGCATTCATGTAGCATCTCCTGTATTTGATGGTGCTACTGAGGAAGACGTTTGGGGTACGATTGAAGAAGCCGGGATGTCCCGTGATGCAAAAACTGTTCTTTACGATGGCCGTTCAGGTGAAGCATTCGATAATCGTGTATCCGTTGGTGTCATGTATATGATCAAACTGGCACATATGGTCGATGATAAACTTCATGCACGTTCAACTGGACCTTACTCCCTTGTTACGCAACAACCACTTGGTGGTAAAGCGCAATTTGGCGGACAGCGTTTCGGTGAGATGGAAGTATGGGCACTTGAAGCTTATGGTGCTGCTTATACATTACAAGAAATCTTAACCGTTAAATCAGATGATGTCGTGGGTCGTGTTAAAACGTACGAAGCGATTGTCAAAGGTGAAAATGTTCCTGAACCTGGTGTTCCTGAGTCCTTCAAAGTATTGATTAAGGAACTTCAAAGCTTAGGGTTGGATGTTAAAATTCTTAATGCCGAAGATCGTGAAATCGAAATGCGTGATTTGGAAGATGAAGAAGAAGGCAACCAAAATGACAAATTAAGCCTTGATGCAGATACAAAAGATATGGTTGCTTCCGAAGTAGGGGCACCTGTCAAAGAATAAAACTAAATATAAACATATCGAGATATAAATTTTCCGCTCTGACTGGCAGCAAGATGTTTCTTTGAATATCCTGCTGCCTTGTTAGAGCCTTATTGATTCAATCAACCATCATCCGGTGTAGATTGCCTGATACTAAGACGGCAATCAAGGGTTAAACCTGGAGATTAAAAGGGAGGTAGGCCCCTTGTTAGACGTTAATAATTTTGAGTATATGAAAATTGGTCTTGCTTCACCAGACAAGATTCGTTCTTGGTCACATGGAGAAGTTAAAAAACCAGAAACAATCAACTATCGTACGCTAAAGCCAGAAAAAGACGGTTTATTCTGTGAGAGAATTTTTGGACCTCAAAAGGACTGGGAATGTCATTGTGGAAAATATAAACGTGTTCGTTATAAAGGCGTAGTATGTGACCGTTGTGGCGTTGAAGTCACTCGGGCTAAGGTACGTCGTGAACGTATGGGTCATATTGAGCTGGCAGCCCCAGTTTCACACATATGGTATTTCAAAGGAATCCCTAGCCGTATGGGACTTGTTCTTGATATGTCTCCACGTGCATTGGAAGAAGTTATTTACTTTGCATCTTACGTAGTAACTGAAACGGGCGATACAACTTTAGAAAAGAAACAACTTCTTTCCGAAAAGGAATATCGTACATACCGTGAAAAATACGGTAAGAAGTTCCAAGCTGCGATGGGTGCGGAAGCTATTAAAAAACTTTTACAAGATATTGATACGGAAAAAGAAGTAGAGTCGTTGAAAGAGGAGCTTAAAACAGCTCAAGGACAACGCAGGACCCGTGCAATCAAACGCTTGGAAGTTCTTGAAGCATTCCGTAACTCAGGTAATGAGCCTTCATGGATGATCCTTGACGTGCTTCCGGTCATTCCACCGGAACTTCGTCCAATGGTACAACTTGATGGCGGCCGTTTTGCCACATCTGATTTAAATGATTTATATCGCCGTGTTATTAACCGTAATAATCGGTTGAAAAGATTACTGGACCTTGGAGCACCAAGCATTATCGTTCAAAATGAGAAACGTATGCTTCAGGAAGCTGTCGATGCTCTTATCGATAATGGCCGTCGTGGCCGTCCTGTAACTGGACCAGGTAACCGTCCGTTAAAATCTTTATCTCATATGTTAAAAGGTAAACAAGGTCGTTTCCGTCAAAACCTTCTTGGTAAACGTGTTGATTATTCTGGCCGTTCCGTTATCGTAGTTGGACCAAACTTAAAGATGTACCAATGTGGTCTTCCGAAAGAAATGGCGATTGAATTATTCAAACCATTCGTTATGAAGGAACTCGTTCAAAGAGGTCTAGCGCATAACATCAAATCTGCTAAGCGTAAAATTGAACGTTTATCTCCTGAAATATGGGATGTCCTGGAAGAAGTGATTAGAGAACATCCAGTACTATTGAACCGTGCACCGACTCTTCATAGACTTGGTATCCAAGCATTTGAACCAACTTTGGTTGAAGGTCGCGCAATTCGTTTGCACCCACTCGTATGTACAGCGTATAACGCTGACTTTGATGGTGACCAAATGGCGGTCCATGTTCCTCTATCTTCTGAAGCTCAAGCCGAAGCACGCATGCTTATGCTTGCAGCACAGAATATTTTGAATCCGAAAGATGGTAAACCTGTCGTTACACCTTCTCAAGATATGGTATTAGGTAACTATTACTTAACGTTGGAAAGAGAAGGCGCTATCGGTGAGGGTATGATCTTTAAAGATACTAGTGAAGCATTACTTGCATACCAAAACGGATATGTACACTTACATTCCCGTTGTGCCGTACATGCATCGTCACTAAATAATGAAACATTCACTGAAGAACAAAACGGCCAACTTCTTATTACGACTGTTGGTAAATTGATTTTCAATGAAATTTTACCTAAATCATTCCCGTATATTAACGAACCGACACGATATAACTTGGAAACAAAAACTCCGGAGAAATATTTTGTGGAAAAGGGCGCTAATATCCCTGAATTGATTAAAGCTCAACCAGCTATTGATCCATTCAAGAAACAAATTCTTGGAAATATCATTGCGGAAGTCTTTAAACGTTTTAAAATTACTGAAACGTCCAAAATGCTTGACCGGATGAAAGATCTTGGATTCAAATATTCGACAAAAGCTGGTATTACCGTTGGTGTGGCTGATATTGTCGTTTTAAAAGAAAAACAAGGAATCATTTCTGAGGCTCAAACTAAAGTGGATAACGTCTTAAAACAATTCAGACGTGGTCTAATTACAGAGGATGAGCGTTATGATCGTGTTATTTCAATTTGGAGTGCTGCCAAGGATACCATTCAATCTAAACTTATGGACTCACTGGACAGACGCAACCCAATATTCATGATGAGTGACTCCGGTGCCCGTGGTAATGCATCTAACTTTACGCAGCTTGCGGGTATGCGTGGATTGATGGCCAACCCGGCTGGACGGATCATTGAATTACCGATCAAATCAAGTTTCCGTGAAGGTTTAACAGTGTTGGAGTACTTTATCTCCACACATGGTGCGCGTAAAGGTCTTGCCGATACAGCACTTAAAACAGCCGATTCCGGTTACCTTACTCGTCGACTTGTTGACGTTGCCCAAGATGTCATCATCCGTGATGACGATTGTGGAACGGACCGCGGCTTGAAAATTTCAGCCTTGAGAGAGGGTACTGAAATAATCGAGCATCTTGAAGAACGCCTAGTAGGCCGTTATGCAAGAAAAGCGATCAAACATCCAGAAACAAATGAAGTAATTGTGGCTGAAAATGATCTTATTACTGAAGATCTTGCTAATTATATTGAATCACTTGGAATTGAAACAGCATGGATTCGTTCTGCCTTTACATGTAACACCAGCCATGGTGTATGTAAAAAATGTTATGGACGTAACTTGGCTACAGGTCAAGAAGTTGAAGTGGGCGAAGCAGTTGGTATTATTGCCGCTCAATCAATCGGAGAACCTGGTACACAGTTAACGATGCGTACATTCCATACTGGTGGGGTTGCTGGGGACGATATCACTCAAGGTCTTCCTCGTATCCAAGAAATATTTGAAGCAAGGAACCCTAAAGGTCAAGCTGTCATTTCAGAAATCGAAGGTACGGTTGTATCGATTAATGAAATTCGTGATAAACAACAGGAAATCGTTGTTCAAGGAGCAGTTGAGTCACGCACATATACTGCACCGTACACAGCGCGCTTAAGAGTTACTGTTGATACTCCTGTCCGTCGTGGTGAAGAGTTAACAGAGGGTTCCATCGACCCGAAAGAATTGTTGAAAGTTACAGATGTACTTACTGTTCAGGAATACCTGTTACATGAAGTGCAAAAAGTATACCGGATGCAAGGGGTTGAAATCGGCGATAAACACATCGAGGTAATGGTTAGACAAATGATGCGTAAAGTCCGTGTACTTGATGCGGGTGAAACGGAAGTGCTTCCAGGTACATTATTGGATGTTAACCAGTTCACCACTGCAAACACAGATGCATTGCTGACTAGCAAATTACCAGCTACAGGACGCCCTGTATTACTCGGTATTACAAAAGCATCTCTAGAAACGGATTCGTTCTTGTCTGCCGCGTCATTCCAAGAAACAACTAGAGTCTTGACTGATGCAGCAATAAAAGGAAAACGTGATGAGTTGCTTGGACTTAAAGAAAATGTCATCATCGGTAAACTTGTCCCTGCAGGAACAGGAATGCTTCGATACAGAAAAGCAAACCCTGTTGTTGTTGGTGACGAAACTGCCGATACAGTAACAGTGGACTAAGGGAAAAAGGACCAGCTCAATAATTGAAACTGAAATCATCACTCCTATATTCCAGTGCAGTGATGGATCAGGATTTATTGAGTTGGTCTCTCTTCTTATTATTTACAAATGACTAATTCCGATTGAGGAACGGTTATTATTTCCTGAAGGTAAGATGTAAATCTTAATAGAATTGTGTAAGGAAAACCTTTTGCTAAAATAAATTTTTTGAAAGAAGTTGACAGTATCCGACTAATAATGATACTATAGCAAAGGTGCTCCTATGTTACCCTGTAACTTTGGAGGATATGGACCATGTCTTATGAAAAAGTAATACAGGCAAAGTCAGTGATTATAGGGACGAAACAAGCAGTTAGAGCTCTTAAAAACAATTTAATTCAAGAAGTTATCATCGCTGATGATGCAGATATATACTTGACTGGGCGTGTCGTTGAGACCGCTAAAGAATTGGATGTTCCTATCACATATGTTGATTCGATGAGAATGCTTGGCAAAGCATGTGGTATTGATGTCGGAGCAGCAACTGTTGCCATTAAAAAGTAAAAATGTTTTTGCAATATAATTTGCAAAGACTTTGTTTTTACCCATTTATGAACCACCTGGATGTGTGGTACTAGAAATGAAAACGTGAAGGGAGGAAAAATGTAATGCCTACTATTAATCAATTAGTGCGTAAAGGACGCGAGTCTAAAGAGGTTAAATCAAAATCTCCAGCACTTAACAAAGGCTACAACAGCTTTAAAAAAGCACAAACTAACGTATCATCTCCGCAAAAACGTGGTGTTTGCACTCGTGTGGGTACTATGACACCGAAAAAACCAAACTCCGCGTTACGTAAATATGCGCGTGTACGTTTAACAAACGGTATCGAGGTAACAGCTTATATCCCAGGTATCGGTCACAACCTACAAGAACACAGCGTGGTTCTTATCCGTGGCGGTCGTGTAAAGGATTTACCAGGGGTACGTTATCATATCGTACGTGGTGCTCTTGATACTGCTGGAGTTAACAATCGTATGCAAAGCCGTTCTAAATACGGTACTAAGCGTCCGAAAGCAGCAAAAAAATAATATCAAACAAAAATTAAACTTTCTTGAAAGGAGGAAATATAATGCCTCGTAAAGGACCTGTAACGAAAAGAGACGTATTACCAGATCCGATTTATAATTCTAAACTTGTGACTCGCTTAATCAACAAATTAATGGTTGATGGACAAAGAGGTAAATCACAAAAAATTCTTTACTCTGCATTTGAGTTAATCAAAGAACGTACTGGCAATGAATCAATCGAAGTTTTCGATCAAGCACTTAAAAACATCATGCCTGTATTAGAAGTAAAAGCACGCCGTGTAGGTGGAGCTAACTACCAAGTACCAGTTGAGGTGCGTCCAGACCGCAAATCGACTTTAGGACTTCGTTGGTTAGTGAAATACTCTCGTCTTCGTGGAGAAAAAACGATGGAAGAGCGTTTAGCTTATGAAATCATGGACGCTGCTAACAATACTGGAGCAGCAGTTAAGAAACGTGAAGATACACACAAAATGGCTGAAGCTAATAAAGCATTCGCTCATTATCGCTGGTAAAATATATCACTATAAAATCCTTATAAAAGGAAGGAGAAAGACAAATGGCAAGAGAGTTCTCCTTAGCAAACACTCGTAATATCGGTATCATGGCTCACATCGATGCTGGTAAAACGACAACAACAGAACGTGTTCTATATTACACTGGTAAAATCCATAAAATTGGTGAAACACACGAAGGTGCTTCACAAATGGACTGGATGGAACAGGAACAAGAACGCGGAATCACGATCACATCCGCTGCAACAACTGCACAGTGGAAAGGTCACCGTGTAAACATCATCGATACACCAGGACACGTAGACTTCACAGTTGAAGTTGAACGTTCATTGCGTGTACTTGATGGAGCTGTAGCTGTACTTGATGCCCAATCAGGTGTTGAGCCCCAAACTGAAACAGTTTGGCGCCAAGCTACAACTTACGGTGTACCGCGTGTCGTATTCGTTAATAAAATGGACAAAATCGGTGCGGATTTCCTTTACTCAGTAGGAACAATCCACGACCGCCTGCAAGCTAATGCTCACCCAGTTCAGTTGCCAATCGGCGCTGAGGATCAATTCTCTGCAATCATTGACCTTATTGAAATGAAAGCTCATTTCTATGCCAATGATCTAGGAACTGATATCACTGTTGGTGAAATTCCTGACGAGCATCGCGAGCTAGCTGAAGAGTACCGTGAAAAGTTAATCGAAGCAGTAGCAGAAGTTAATGAAGACTTAATGGAAAAATACCTTGGCGGCGAAGAAATCAGCATTGCTGAATTAAGAGCAGCTATTCGTACAGCGACTGTTAACGTTGAATTCTTCCCAGTTATCTGTGGATCAGCTTTCAAAAACAAAGGTGTTCAATTAATGCTTGATAACGTTATCGACTTCCTTCCATCTCCATTAGACGTGCCGGCTATTAAAGGTACTCTACCGGATACAGAAGATGAAGTAGAACGCCATTCAGATGATTCTGAACCGTTCTCAGCTTTAGCGTTTAAAGTTATGACTGACCCTTACGTTGGTAAACTTACATTCTTCCGCGTGTACTCAGGTACATTAGAATCAGGATCATATGTAATTAACTCGACTAAAGGAAAGCGTGAACGTATTGGACGTATCCTTCAAATGCATGCAAACAGCCGTGAAGAAATATCTACTGTATACGCAGGGGATATCGCAGCTGCTGTTGGTTTGAAAGATACTACAACTGGTGATACTCTATGTGACGACAAGAACCAAGTAATTCTTGAATCCATGGTATTCCCAGAGCCAGTTATCTCACTTTCTGTTGAACCGAAATCAAAAGCAGACCAAGACAAAATGGGTCAAGCTTTACAAAAGCTACAAGATGAAGATCCAACATTCCGTGCGCATACTGACCAAGAAACTGGTCAAACGATCATCGCTGGTATGGGTGAGCTTCACTTGGACATCCTTGTTGACCGTATGCGTCGCGAATTCAAAGTGGAAGCAAACGTTGGTGCTCCTCAAGTAGCATACCGTGAAACTTTCCGTGGTTCAGCTAAAGTTGAAGGTAAATTCGTTCGCCAATCTGGTGGTCGTGGACAATTCGGACACGTATGGATTGAATTTGGTCCAAACGAAGAGGGTAAAGGATTCGAATTTGAAAATGCTATCGTCGGTGGTGTAGTACCACGTGAATATATCCCTGCTGTACAAGCTGGATTAGTTGATTCACTTGACCGTGGTGTACTTGCTGGTTACCCACTAGTCGACATTAAAGCAAAATTATTTGACGGTTCTTACCATGACGTTGACTCCAATGAAATGGCATTTAAAATTGCTGCATCAATGGCACTTAAAAATGCTGCTTCTAAATGTAAACCGGTTATCCTTGAACCAATCATGAAAGTGGAAGTTGTAATCCCTGAAGATTATCTAGGCGACATCATGGGAGATATCACATCTCGTCGTGGTCGTGTAGAAGGTATGGAAGCTCGCGGTAACACGCAAATGGTTAAATCCATGGTTCCACTATCTGAAATGTTCGGATATGCTACATCTCTACGTTCTAACACACAAGGACGCGGAACATTCTCTATGCACTTCGATCATTATGAAGAAGTACCTAAGAGCATTTCTGAAGAAATCATCAAAAAAAATAAAGGTGAATAATTGATTTTCATCTCTTATTAAAGTATAACTATCTTATGTAAGCTGTGATGTAAGAATTAGTCTTCCTTCACAGCCCTTATATACTTAATCTATTATTTATAATTTTAAGGAGGAATTCCTAATGGGAAAAGCTAAATTTGATCGTTCAAAACCGCACGTTAACGTTGGAACAATTGGTCACGTTGACCATGGTAAAACAACTCTAACTGCTGCAATCACAACAGTACTTGCTAAAACAGGTGGAGCAGAAGCTCGCGCTTATGACCAAATTGATGGTGCTCCAGAAGAAAGAGAACGTGGTATCACAATCTCTACAGCACATGTTGAGTACGAAACAGCTACTCGTCACTATGCACACGTTGACTGCCCAGGACATGCTGACTATGTTAAAAACATGATCACTGGTGCTGCACAAATGGACGGCGGAATCTTAGTAGTATCTGCTGCTGATGGCCCAATGCCACAAACTCGTGAGCACATTCTTCTTTCTCGTCAAGTAGGTGTACCATTCCTAGTAGTATTCATGAACAAATGCGACATGGTTGATGACGAAGAACTTCTTGAATTAGTAGAAATGGAAATCCGTGATCTTCTATCTGAATACGATTTCCCTGGCGATGACATTCCAGTTATCAAAGGTTCTGCACTAAAAGCTCTTCAAGGAGAAGCTGCTTGGGAAGAAAAAATTCATGAATTAATGACAGCTGTTGACGAGTATATCCCAGAACCAACTCGTGACACTGACAAACCATTCATGATGCCAGTTGAGGATGTATTCTCTATTACTGGTCGTGGTACAGTTGCTACAGGTCGTGTTGAGCGTGGACAAGTTAAAGTTGGTGACGTTGTTGACATCATCGGTTTCAACGAAGAGTCTAAACCAACAACTGTAACAGGTGTTGAAATGTTCCGTAAGCTTCTTGACTACGCAGAAGCTGGAGACAACATCGGTGCACTACTTCGTGGTGTATCCCGTGAAGATATCCAACGTGGACAAGTACTTGCTAAGCCAGGTACAATTACTCCGCACACAAGTTTCAAAGCTGAAGTTTATGTTCTTTCTAAAGAAGAAGGTGGACGTCACACTCCATTTTTTACAAACTACCGTCCTCAGTTCTACTTCCGTACAACTGACGTAACTGGTATTTGTAACCTTCCTGAAGGCGTAGAAATGGTTATGCCTGGAGACAACATTGAAATGACTGTAGAACTTATCGCTCCAATCGCTATCGAAGAAGGTACTAAATTCTCTATCCGTGAGGGTGGACGTACTGTAGGCGCTGGTGTCGTTGCTACAATCACAGCGTAATTGATTCTTTAATGAATATTGGAAGGGACGCCTTCCGGGAAAAGCAGATGGGACGCCATCTGCTTTTTTTCTATTTTAAAAGGATTTTTGGCTTTTCCTTCTATAATATAAATTAAGAATAATCATCGTATTTCAAAGAGATTGATGATTATTACTCAAATGAAGAAAATGGAAATGAAAGACCATGTAGAATGTACTTGTAAATACTTGTGATAGTATGTATAATAATAAAAGTGTGTTGCACAAGAAATGTTTAAGTTTAACTTGCATTCTACTTGTGTTTTATGTATAATAGACAATGTTGGTCTTTGACTGCGATGATGTGGAAGGTTGCTGACACACCCGGCCGCTTTGCCATGGCGAGTGTGTGGGAAATTTCCATTGAGAAGGTCTATTCTAAAATAGGCGAAAAGGAGGGAAAATTATGGCAAAACAAAAAATTCGTATCCGTTTAAAAGCATATGATCACAGAATTCTTGATCAATCTGCTGAGAAAATTGTTGAAACTGCAAAACGTTCTGGTGCGGCTGTATCTGGTCCAATTCCATTACCTACTGAAAGATCGGTATACACGATCCTACGTGCGGTTCATAAATACAAAGATTCTCGTGAACAATTCGAAATGCGTACGCATAAACGTCTAATCGATATCGTTAATCCAACTCCACAAACAGTTGATTCATTGATGCGTTTAGATTTACCATCAGGCGTTGACATTGAAATCAAATTATAATTCATATAAATATGAACAATTACTCTAGGAGGTGTGACTTATGACCAAAGGAATCTTAGGAAGAAAAATCGGTATGACTCAAGTTTTTGCTGAAAACGGTGAACTTATCCCGGTAACAGTTATCGAAGCTGCTAACAACGTGGTACTTCAAAAGAAAACTGTTGAAACTGATGGCTATGAAGCAGTTCAAGTTGGTTTTGAAAACAAACGTGAAAAGCTTTCTAACAAACCTGAAAAGGGCCATGTTGAAAAAGCAAATACTACTCCTAAGCGCTTCATTCGCGAATTCCGCGGAACGGATCTTACTGAATATGAGATCGGTCAAGAAGTCAATGTTAGTATTTTCGCTGAAGGCGATTTAGTAGATGTATCAGGAATTTCAAAAGGTAAAGGATTCCAAGGCTCTATCAAGCGTCATGGACAATCCCGCGGACCGATGTCTCATGGTTCTCGTTACCACCGTCGCCCAGGTTCAATGGGTCCTGTAGCTCCAAACCGCGTATTCAAAGGTAAACTATTACCAGGACGCATGGGTGGAGAGCAAATCACTGTTCAAAACTTAGCTATCGTTAAAGTTGATGTTGAACGCAACCTACTATTGATCAAAGGTAATGTACCTGGTGCTAGAAAAGCATTGATCAAAGTTAAATCTGCTGTTAAAGCAAAGTAATTTCTGAGAAAGGAGGAGCAATAGAATGCCAAAAGTTACATTGTTCAACCAAACAGGTTCACAAGTTGGCGACATCGAACTAAATGAATCCATCTTTGGTATCGAACCTAATAATCATGTATTATTTGAAGCGATCATTATGCAAAGAGCTTCCTTACGTCAAGGAACTCATAAAGTTAAAAACCGTTCTGAAGTAGCAGGCGGTGGACGTAAACCTTGGAAACAAAAAGGAACTGGACGTGCGCGTCAAGGTTCTATCCGTTCTCCACAATGGCGTGGCGGTGGCGTTGTTTTTGGACCAACTCCAAGATCTTACGCTTACAAGCTACCTAAAAAGGTGCGTCGTTTAGCTATTAAATCTGCATTGTCTGCAAAGGCATTGGAAGAGAACATTATGGTACTTGAAAGCTTGTCTTTCGAAGCTCCAAAAACAAAAGAATTTGTAGCAGTACTTAAAAATCTTTCTGTCGATACTAAAACGTTAGTTGTTACTGACGGTTTAGATGAGAAAGTTGCTCTTTCTGCACGTAACATCCCTGGTGTTACTGTAGTTGAAGCTGTTGGTCTTAACGTTCTTGATGTTGTTTCACACAACAAATTGATCTTGACTAAATCAGCTGTCGAAAAAGTAGAGGAGGTGCTTGCATAATGGATGCACGCGATATCATTAAGCGCCCCGTAATCACTGAACGCTCTTCAGACATAATGGCTGAAAAAAAATATACTTTTGAAGTTGATGTTAGAGCTAACAAAACTCAAGTTAAAGATGCTGTTCAAGAAATTTTCGGCGTTAAAGTTGAGAAAGTAAACATCATGAACTACAAAGGTAAATTTAAACGTATGGGCAAACATGCAGGCTATACTAACAAGCGCCGTAAAGCTATTGTTAAATTAACTGCTGACAGCAAAGAAATCGAGCTATTCGAGGCTTAATTCATTAGAGAAGGAGGGAAATACAAATGGCGATTAAGAAGTATAAACCTACCTCTAACGGTCGACGTAATATGACAACTTCCGATTTTGCTGAGATTACTACAGACAAACCGGAAAAATCATTACTTGCTCCTTTACACAGCAAAGGCGGCCGTAATAACCAAGGTAAGTTAACAGTTCGTCATCAAGGTGGCGGCCACAAGCGTCAATACCGTATCATCGATTTCAAACGGAATAAAGATGGTATACCAGGACGCGTTGCTACTATTGAGTACGATCCAAATCGTTCTGCAAACATTGCATTAATTAATTACGTTGATGGAGAAAAACGTTATATCCTAGCTCCGAAAAACCTAGAAGTAGGTTTGGAGATCATGTCAGGTCCAGAAGCTGACATTAAAGTGGGTAACGCTCTTCCTCTTATTAACATCCCAGTTGGTACAGTAATTCATAACATCGAACTTAAACCAGGAAAAGGTGGACAATTAGTCCGTTCAGCAGGAACTTCTGCTCAAGTACTTGGTAAAGAAGGTCGTTATGTACTTGTACGTTTAAACTCAGGTGAGGTTCGTATGATTCTTGCTACTTGCCGTGCTTCAATCGGTCAAGTTGGTAATGAACAACATGAACTTATCAACATTGGTAAAGCTGGTCGTAACCGTTGGTTAGGTAAACGCCCAACAGTTCGTGGATCAGTAATGAACCCGAATGATCACCCACACGGTGGTGGTGAAGGTAAAGCTCCAATCGGACGTAAATCACCAATGTCTCCATGGGGTAAACCAACTCTTGGATTCAAAACTCGTAAGAAGAAAAATAAATCCGATAAATTTATCGTACGTCGTCGTAAAAAATAACGGGATTGACCTACGGTTCATATATAGAACCGTAGAACAGTCACGAAGGGAGGTACTCGCATGGGTCGTAGCTTAAAAAAAGGGCCTTTTGTTGATGATCATTTATTGGTAAAAGTTGAAAAATTAAATGAAGCTGACAAGAAACAGGTAGTAAAAACTTGGTCTCGTCGCTCAACAATCTTCCCGCAATTCATCGGACATACAATCGCTGTTTATGACGGTCGTAAGCATGTGCCGGTTTATGTAACTGAAGATATGGTAGGTCACAAACTAGGCGAATTCGCGCCTACACGCACTTATAAAGGTCACGCAAGTGATGACAAGAAAACAAGACGTTAATGAGAGGAGGGCATCTCATGCAAGCAAAAGCTGTCGCTAGAACAGTTCGTATTGCTCCTCGTAAAGTGCGTTTAGTCGCAGATTTAATTCGAGGAAAACAAGTAGTTGAAGCAGTAGCGATTCTTCGCTTAACACCAAAATCTGCTTCTCCAGTCGTAGAAAAAATTCTGAAATCTGCTATCGCAAATGCAGAACATAACTACGAAATGGATATTAATAACCTAGTCGTTTCAGAGGCATACGTTAACGAAGGACCAACATTAAAACGTTTCCGTCCACGCGCTCAAGGTCGTGCGAGTGCAATTAACAAACGTACTAGTCATATTACAATCGTTGTATCAGAAAAGAAGGAGGGGTAATCTGTGGGTCAAAAGGTAAATCCAGTCGGTATGCGTATCGGGATCATCCGTGATTGGGAATCCAAATGGTACGCTGATAAAGACTACGCTACTCTTTTGCATGAAGACATTAAAGTTCGTGAATATATCGCGAAACGTCTAAATGATGCTTCTGTATCTAAAGTTGAAATCGAACGTGCAGCTAACCGTATCAATGTATCTGTTCACACTGCTAAACCAGGAATGGTTATCGGTAAGGGCGGTACTGAAGTTGAAGCACTTCGTAAAGCTTTGAACCAGTTAACTGGCAAAAGAGTTCATATCAATATCATCGAAATTAAAAGAGCAGATCTTGACGCGAAATTGGTTGCTGAAAACATCGCTCGTCAATTAGAAAACCGTGTTTCATTCCGACGTGCTCAAAAACAAGCTATCCAACGCACAATGCGTTCAGGCGCAAAAGGAATCAAAACTCAAGTTTCTGGTCGTCTTGGCGGTGCAGATATTGCTCGTGCTGAACATTACAGCGAAGGAACAGTTCCACTTCACACACTTCGTGCTGACATAGATTATGCTCATGCTGAAGCAGATACTACTTACGGTAAGCTAGGCGTGAAAGTTTGGATCTACCGTGGAGAAGTTCTTCCTACTAAGAAGAAATCTGAGGAAGGAGGAAAATAATATGTTATTGCCAAAACGCGTAAAATACCGTCGTGAACACCGCGGTAAGATGAGAGGGATGGCTAAGGGCGGCACTGAAGTTCATTTTGGAGAATTTGGACTTCAAGCTCAAGAAGCTTCCTGGATCACTAACCGTCAAATCGAAGCTGCTCGTGTTGCGATGACTCGTTATATGAAACGTGGAGGAAAAGTTTGGATCAAAATTTTCCCAAACAAACCTTACACAGCTAAGCCGCTTGAAGTACGGATGGGTTCCGGTAAAGGTGCTCCTGAAGGTTGGGTAGCAGTAGTTAAACCGGGCAAAGTATTGTTTGAAATCTCTGGTGTATCTGAAGAGGTGGCAAGAGAAGCATTGCGCCTTGCAGCACACAAACTTCCAATCAAATGTAAGTTTGTAAAAAGAGAGGAAATTGGTGGTGAAACAAATGAAAGCTAATGAAATCAAAGATCTAACCACTGCTGAAATTGAACAAAAACTAAAATCTCTTAAAGAAGAACTATTTAATCTTCGTTTCCAGTTAGCTACTGGACAACTTGAAAATACAGCTCGCATCCGTGAAGTTCGCAAATCGATTGCTCGTATGAAAACAGTTGTTCGTCAAAGAGAGATCGGTGTCACTAATCGATAATGAATGGAGGTTTGCAGAATGAGCGAACGCAACCAACGCAAAATCTACACTGGCCGCGTAGTATCCGACAAAATGGATAAAACCGTAACAGTTGTTGTAGAAACCTATAAAACGCATTCTTTATACGGTAAACGCGTGAAATACTCTAAAAAGTTAAAAGCTCATGACGAGCTAAACGAAGCTAAAGCAGGCGACGTAGTACGTATCATGGAAACTCGTCCACTTTCAGCTACAAAGCGCTTCCGTCTTATAGAAGTTGTAGAAAAAGCAGTAATCATTTAATATAGTTCGGATTAGCTAATTCCGAAGGGAGGTACCGTACATGATTCAACAAGAATCTCGTTTAAAAGTCGCTGACAATTCAGGTGCTCGTGAAGTGCTAACAATTAAAGTCCTAGGTGGTTCAGGCCGTAAAACTGCAAACATCGGTGATATCATCGTTTGTACAGTTAAACAGGCAACACCAGGAGGCGTTGTTAAAAAAGGTGAAGTCGTTAAGGCTGTTGTTGTCCGTACAAAACGTGGTATGCGTCGTCCTGACGGTTCTTACATTCGTTTTGATGAAAACGCATGTGTAATTATCCGTGACGATAAGAGCCCACGTGGAACTCGTATTTTTGGACCTGTTGCTCGTGAATTACGTGACAATAGTTTCATGAAGATCGTTTCTCTAGCTCCAGAAGTTCTATAATATGTAAAATTTGTATAAAGCCTTTCAAGGAGGTGCCAAGCTAATGCATGTTAAAAAAGGTGACAAAGTCGTAGTCATCTCTGGTAAGGACAAAGGCAAACAAGGAATCATTCTTTCTGCATATCCGAAACAAAATCGTGTGCTTGTTGAAGGAATTAACATCGTGAAAAAGCATTCCAAGCCATCTCAACTTAATCCACAAGGTGGAATTATCAGCAGAGAAGCTGCTATTCACGTATCCAATGTAATGCCACTTGATCCTAAATCAGGTAAACCGACTCGTGTTGGATATAAGATTGAAAATGGTAAAAAAGTACGCGTAGCTAAAATATCAGGTGAAACTTTAGATAAATAAGTCATAAATGAAGGGAGGTACACTAAGCAATGAGCCGCCTTAAAGAAAAATTCAGAAGTGAAATTACACCATCATTGATGGGTAAATTCAACTATCAATCAGTAATGCAAGTACCAAACATTGAGAAAATCGTTATTAACATGGGTGTGGGTGACGCAGTATCTAACTCGAAAGCTTTAGATACAGCTGTTGAAGAACTTACATTGATCACTGGTCAAAAACCAGTTATAACAAAAGCTAAAAAATCAATCGCAGGCTTCCGTTTGCGTGAAGGTATGCCTATCGGAGCGAAAGTTACATTACGTGGAGAACGTATGTATCAATTCCTTGATAAGCTAGTATCTGTATCTTTACCACGTGTACGTGATTTCCGCGGCGTTTCAAAGAAATCCTTTGACGGACGTGGGAACTATACATTAGGTGTTAAAGAGCAACTTATCTTCCCTGAGATTGATTACGATAAAGTGAGCAAAGTTCGTGGTATGGATATCGTTATCGTAACGACTGCCAACACTGACGAAGAAGCTCGTGAACTACTTACTCAAGTTGGAATGCCGTTCCAAAAGTAATCTCTAAATAAAGGGAGGCGAAATCGTGGCTAAAAAGTCTATGATCGTAAAGCAAAAACGCGAACAAAAGTTTAAAGTACAAGAATACACACGTTGCGAACGTTGCGGACGTCCACATTCAGTACTACGTAAATTTAAACTTTGTCGTATTTGTTTCCGCGAACTTGCATATAAAGGACAAATTCCTGGCGTTAAAAAAGCTAGCTGGTAAAACCCGAGTTTGGGAAGGAGGTAAAATATAATGGTCATGACAGATCCTATTGCAGATATGCTTACTCGCATCCGTAATGCGAATATGGTTCGTCACGAAAAACTAGAAGTTCCTGCTTCTAAGATCAAGAAAGAAATTGCTGAGATCTTAAAGCGTGAAGGCTTCGTACGTGACTTTGAATTAATCGAAGACAACAAACAAGGTATCATCCGTATCTTCTTAAAATACGGTGCAAACAACGAACGTGTTATTACTGGTCTAAAACGTATCAGCAAACCTGGTTTGCGTGTATATGCAAAAACTGGTGAAGTACCACGCGTTCTAAACGGTTTAGGTATTGCAATTGTTTCTACTTCTCACGGAGTTTTAACAGACAAGGAAGCTCGCTCTAAACAAGCTGGCGGAGAAGTTTTAGCATACGTTTGGTAATACATTTTCACAAGAATGGAGGTGCACAATATGTCTCGTATAGGTAAAAAACCTATTGAAATCCCTGCAGGCGTAACAGTTACTATTAACGGAAGTGAAGTAACTGTTAAAGGACCTAAAGGTGAATTAACTAGATCATTCAGTCCTGATCTTACAATCGTTGTTGAAGAGAACGTGTTAACTGTTACACGTCCGTCTGATGAGAAGACTCACCGTTCTTTACACGGTACTACTCGCGCACTTATCTCTAACATGGTTGAAGGTGTATCAAAAGGATTTGAAAAATCACTTGAACTTATTGGGGTTGGGTACCGTGCACAAAAGCAAGGTACTAAGCTTATCCTTAACGTAGGATATTCTCACCCTGTAGAAATAGAGCCAGAAACTGGTGTTGAAGTCGAAGTTCCTTCTAATACAAAAGTAATTATCAAAGGTGCAAACAAAGAACGTGTAGGAGCTCTAGCAGCTAATATCCGTGATGTTCGCCCACCTGAGCCGTATAAAGGTAAAGGTATTCGTTACGTTGGCGAATTCGTTCGTCGTAAAGAAGGTAAAACTGGTAAGTAATGCCGCATAAGTAAACGAAAGGAGTGACGTAAATGATTACGAAGCTTGATAAAAATGCTACTCGTCAGAAAAGACATGCACGTGTACGTGCTAAGCTTTCTGGAACAGAAGCTCGTCCTCGTTTAAATGTGTTTCGTTCAAACAAACACATTTACGCACAATTAATTGACGATGCAAAAGGCGTAACATTAGCAAGTGCTTCAACTCTTGATAAAGAGATCGGTATCGAAGCTAGTAGCAATGCTGAAGCAGCTCAAAAAGTTGGCGAACTTATTGCGAAGCGTGCTGTTGAAAAAGGTTTCAAAGCTGTGGTATTTGACCGCGGTGGTTACCTCTTCCATGGTCGTGTTAAAGCATTGGCTGACGCTGCTCGTGAAAACGGCTTAGAATTTTAACGGATAAGGAGGGACATAACAGATGCGTAGCATTGATCCTAATAAATTAGAACTTGAAGAACGCGTAGTTACAGTAAATCGTGTAGCTAAAGTTGTAAAAGGCGGACGTCGTTTCCGTTTCACTGCACTAGTTGTTGTTGGTGATAAAAATGGTCATGTTGGATTTGGTACTGGTAAAGCTCAAGAAGTTCCGGATGCGATCCGTAAAGCTATTGAGGATGCTAAGAAAAATCTAATTACTGTACCAATGGTTGGAACTACAATTCCTCACCTTGTGAACGGTCGCTATGGCGCAGGTCACATTCTATTGAAACCAGCTTCTGAAGGTACAGGAGTAATTGCTGGTGGTCCTGTTCGTGCGGTACTAGAATTAGGTGGAGTAAGTGATATCTTGTCTAAATCACTAGGTACTAATACACCTATTAATATGGTTCGCGCAACAATCGAAGGATTGAAGCAATTGAAACGTGCTGAAGACGTAGCTAAGTTACGTGGAAAATCAGTACAAGAACTGTTAGGATAAGGAGGGAAATCGAATTATGGCTAATAAATTAGAAATCACCCTCACTCGCAGCTTGATTGGTCGTCCTGAAGATCAACGTGTTACAGTTAACACTTTGGGTTTACGCAAAATGCATCAAACGGTTATTCAAGAAGATAACCCTGCAATTCGCGGTATGATTACCAAAGTTGCTCATCTTGTTACTGTAAAAGAACAATAAAATAATTTTTAACTTAACAAGGAGGTGCCAACATGAAACTTCATGAGTTAAAAGCTGCAGAAGGTTCTCGTAAAGAACGTAAACGTAAAGGTCGCGGTATTGGATCTGGTAACGGTAAAACAGCAGGTAAAGGACATAAAGGACAAAACGCTCGCTCCGGCGGCGGTGTGCGTCTTGGATTTGAAGGGGGTCAAACTCCTCTATTCAGACGTTTGCCTAAACGTGGATTTACCAACATTAACCGTAAAGACTATGCTATCGTGAATCTTGATACGTTAAATCTTTTCGAAGACGGTACTGAAGTAACACCAGCTCTTTTACTTGAGACTGGGGTTGTAAGTAAAGAAAAAGCAGGAATTAAAATTCTTGCCAAAGGAAGCATTGAGAAAAAGCTTACTGTTAAAGCTCACAAATTCTCGTCTACTGCTAAAGAAGCTATCGAAGCTGCTGGCGGTAACACAGAGGTGATCTAATGTTTCGCACGATCTCCAATTTTATGCGCGTGGGTGAAATAAGGAATAAGATTATTTTTACCCTCCTAATGTTAATCGTCTATCGCATCGGTACATTTATACCTGTACCGCATGTGAATGCCGATTTTCTCGCTGAACAGGACCAGCTGAGCGTCATAGGTCTTTTAAATACCTTTGGCGGCGGGGCACTGCAAAACTTTTCTATTTTAGCGATGGGTATCATGCCATACATTACGGCATCTATCATCGTTCAGCTATTACAGATGGATGTTGTTCCTAAGTTCACTGAATGGTCTAAACAAGGAGAAGCAGGGCGCCGTAAATTAGCTCAATTCACTCGTTACTTCACTATTATCCTAGGATTCATCCAAGCTTTGGGTATGTCCTATGGGTTCAATAATATGTCAGGTGGCCAGTTGATTGAAAACCCTGGAATTGCAACATACCTGCTTATTGCGACTGTCTTAACGGCAGGAACAGCTTTTCTTTTGTGGTTAGGGGAGCTGATCACTGCTAAGGGTGTGGGTAATGGGATTTCCATCATCATCTTTGCTGGTATCGTAGCTAGTTTGCCAAATACGGCAAACCAGATTTACGCCCAACAATTTGAAAATGCAGGAGATCAATTATTCTTACGAATCATAACGATTATCCTCATTGTATTAGCAGTATTAGCAATCGTGGTTGCTGTTATCTTCATTCAGCAGGCATTGCGTAAAATTCCTATTCAGTATGCCAAACGTGCTGCGGTAGGTCGTACACAAATGGGTGGCCAGTCCACACATTTACCATTGAAAGTAAATGCTGCGGGGGTTATTCCGGTAATCTTTGCAATGGCATTTATCATCACTCCCACTACAATCGCATCTTTCTTTGGAAAGAACAGCGTGACTAGTTGGATCTCAACAAATCTTGATTATACCAAGCCAATTGGTATGATCATATATGTTGCTCTTATTATTGCTTTTGCGTATTTTTATGCATTCATTCAGGTTAATCCTGAACAAATGGCTGAGAATTTGAAAAAGCAAGGTGGCTATGTGCCCGGGATTCGTCCAGGTAAGAGTACACAAGAATATTTAACACGTGTTTTATACCGCTTAACGTTTGTAGGCTCTATATTCTTAGCCATCATTGCCGTTTTACCGGTATTTTTCATTAAGCTTGCTGACCTGCCTCAATCTGCACAGATTGGCGGCACTAGTTTGTTAATCATAGTAGGGGTTGCCCTAGATACGATGAAACAGCTGGAATCACAACTTGTGAAGAGACACTATAAAGGCTTTATAAAGTAATGAGTTTTGGGAACGGCTTGTTCCCTTTACCCATTATAGAGTTTGAGGGGGAAGAAAATTGAATCTAGTGTTAATGGGTCTGCCGGGTGCTGGTAAGGGCACTCAAGCTGAACAAATCGTAGAAAAATATAATATCCCTCATATCTCTACTGGAGATATGTTCCGAACAGCTATAAAAGATGGAACAGAATTAGGTCTAAAGGCTAAATCATTTATGGATAAAGGCGAATTGGTACCTGATGAAGTTACCATTGGCATCGTCCGTGAGCGTTTAAGCAAGGAGGACTGCCTAAAAGGATTTTTGCTTGATGGATTTCCACGTACTGTGGCACAAGCAGAGGCACTTGAAAGCATCCTTACTGATTTAGATCGCAAAATAAATTTTGTCATTAATATCGATGTTGATAAAAGCATCTTAATGGAAAGATTGACAGGTCGTCGTATTTGCAAATCATGTGGTGCGACATATCACCTTGTATTCAATCCTCCTGCTAAAGATGATGTATGCGACCGCTGCGGCGGAGAATTATATCAACGTGCTGACGATAATGCAGAAACGGTTCAAAATCGCTTAGATGTGAATTTGAAACAAACCAAGCCACTTCTTGATTTCTACGGAGAAAAAGGATACTTGGTCAACATTAACGGGCAGCAAGATATTAACAAGGTATTTGAAAATATTGATGTGTTACTTGGTGCTTTGCAAAATTAATCATCTGTATTGATTTATGAAATTCATACCATTTTTACACCTTACCAGTTAAACTTGGTGCATTCCTTTAATACAAAGGGTATAATGGATTTCGCGAGAGCATTCGCACATTTATTAATCAGGTTCTTGTACTTGGTATTCCCTGAATTGGGCGATTACTTTATAAGTGATCTTCATGGACATATCCGGTCGGCAAAATTGATGAAGAAATGCAGTGACTCTATAGGGATTCCTAAAGAGTCGTGATATAGAGGGTTGAAAGAAGCTATGTCAGGCGTGCGCCTTTCAAACATCTCCCATGCTATTCAAACCTATGTCGAGACTAATTGCTTCTCTATTTCGAGAGTATGTCGGTCACGGAATCGGTCAAGACTTACATGAGGACCCATAAATCCTCATTTCGGTCCAACTGATAAAGGTCCTCAGTTAAAGCCTGGTTCTACAAAATGGTGAATACTTGATGCAGAATTGTAAGACTTATGAGGATAATTGGACTGTAGTAATGTTGACGGAAAGATGTGTACCTTTAATAGGTTCACGCATAGAGAAGGGAGAATCACTTTTATGGCGAAAGATGATGTAATTGAAGTAGAAGGCACAGTACAAGAGACTTTGCCAAATGCAATGTTTAAGGTAGAATTAGAAAATGGTCATACTGTTTTAGCTCATGTATCCGGTAAAATTCGTATGCACTTTATTCGCATTTTGCCTGGAGATAAAGTTACGGTTGAGCTTTCCCCGTATGATCTAACTCGCGGCAGAATCACATACCGGTTCAAATAATCCGGTTACGCTCCGATCTGTATAAGGAGGTTAGATAGCAATGAAAGTCAGACCATCAGTCAAACCAATCTGCGAAAAGTGTAAAGTTATCCGCAGAAAAGGTAAAGTTATGGTTATTTGCGAAAACCCTAAACATAAACAAAAACAAGGCTAAATAGAAGGAGGTGCACTCAAGCATGGCACGTATTGCTGGAGTAGATATTCCCCGTGACAAACGTATTGTTATCTCATTAACATATATATATGGTATTGGAAAACAAACAGCGATCAAAGTTCTTGCAGAAGCAGGTGTTTCTGAAGAAACTCGCGTTCGTGACTTAACGGAAGACGAATTGAATAAAATTCGTGATATCATTGACAAGCTTAAAGTAGAAGGCGACCTTCGTCGTGAAATCTCCCTAAACATCAAACGTTTAATGGAAATCGGTTCTTACCGTGGTTTACGTCACCGTCGTGGTCTTCCTGTTCGCGGTCAAAATACAAAAAACAATGCTCGTACGCGTAAAGGACCTCGTCGTACTGTAGCTAACAAGAAAAAATAATTAGTAAAGGAGGTTACTTTTCATGGCACGTAAAACTAATACACGTAAACGTCGTGTGAAAAAGAATATAGAAACTGGTATTGCACATATTCGTTCAACATTCAATAACACTATCGTTACGATCACTGACTCTCATGGTAATGCTATTTCTTGGTCAAGTGCTGGAGCACTAGGATTCCGTGGATCTCGTAAATCCACTCCATTTGCTGCACAAATGGCTGCTGAAACAGCTGCTAAAACATCAATTGAACATGGTATGAAAACTCTTGAAGTTACAGTTAAAGGACCTGGTGCTGGACGTGAAGCTGCTATTCGTGCACTTCAAGCTGCTGGCCTAGAAGTAACTGCAATTAAAGATGTAACTCCAGTTCCACATAACGGATGCCGTCCACCAAAACGTCGCCGTGTTTAATTTTTCTGTATAGATTTTGTATTCCTGTCAATAATGGGATATAATACTGAGTTTGCGTTCTTACAGAGGATTAATTTTCAGTTGTTGCGCACAGCGGGAACGTATACATGGGGAATTTCGGTTAAGTGAATTCGTTTACTTTCCGGGGTTTTGACGTTTTGAAGGAGGGTTTATTGATGATCGAAATATAAAAACCAAAAATCGAAACGTTTGAAATCAACGACGATACCAAATTCGGTAAATTCGTCGTAGAGCCACTAGAGCGTGGGTATGGTACTACATTGGGTAACTCCTTACGTCGTATTCTTTTATCCTCACTCCCAGGTGCTGCTGTCACAGCTATACAAATTGATGGAGTGCTACATGAGTTCTCAACAATTGAAGGCGTCGTGGAAGATGTCACATCTATCATTCTTAATGTGAAGAAACTAGCTCTTAAGATTTACTCTGATGAAGAGAAGACGCTGGAAATTGACGTTCAAGGTGACGGAGTCATCACGGCTGCTGATATCACTCATGATAGTGATGTAGAAATTCTTAATCCGGATTTATATATTGCTACAATTGGTAAAAACGGTCATATGCGTATGCGTTTATCTGCACGTCGCGGCCGCGGCTACACTCCTGCTGTTCAAAACAAGAGAGAAGATCAGCCAATTGGTGTAATTCCAATCGATGCTCTTTACACTCCAGTTTCACGCGTATCTTTCCAAGTTGAAAATACACGTGTTGGACAGTTGTCTAACTTTGACAAGTTAACGTTCGATGTTTGGACTGATGGCAGTACGGGTCCGCAAGAAGCGGTAGCACTTGGAGCTAAGATTTTGACAGAGCATTTGAATATCTTTGTTGGGTTAACCGATGAAGCTCAAAATGCTGAAATCATGGTTGAAAAAGAAGACTG